>CACLEI010000001.1 GCA_902605935.1 uncultured SAR86 cluster bacterium
ACATACAGGATGGAATGATTCTAGCTCAAGCTATTGAATTAAATGACCCCAAAATAATTGAGCAAGCGATAATTAGATTAACACTTCATGAAGTTGGACATACGCTTGGTCTCAATCATAATTTTAAAGGAAGTTACTTACATAGTATTGAAGACGTACATAATCCAGAAATAACCAGTAAAACTGGAGTGACCGCCTCGGTAATGGAATATCCAGCTATAAACCTCGCTCCGTTGGGAGTTGAACAAGGAGACTATTACGACACTATACCTGGGCCCTATGACATATGGGCTATAAAATATGGATATACTCCTGATCTAACTGAATCTGATTTAGAAGATATTATTTCTGAGCAACACAAACCCGAGCATATGTTTGCAAATGATTCAGAAGATATGAGATCTCCGGGAAGAGGTATTGATCCGCGCGCTATGATCAATGATCTTACAAATGATCCAATGACTTATGCAGAGCAAAGAATTGAATTAGTGAATGATACTCAAGCTAAGTTGATTCCAAAATTATCAGGCTCGATTGAAACCTTTGAGGAATATAGATTAGCTCATGCAATCTTTATGAGAGAGTATTCAAGATCTTTAGAGGTAATCTCAAGACACATTGGTGGAGTATATATAGAAAGATATGATCCTAAAAATATCAATGAGAATAAACCATACACTCCTGCTCCATCTGATGAACAAAGAAGAGCTATGAAGCTTCTGAGTGAACATGCATTTTCACCAGCAGCATTTCCAATAAATTCTGATTTACTTCAATTGGTTCAAGTTGAAAGAAGGATGTTTGATCTCTCTGGAGAGCACGAAGATCCTCAGATGCACAAAATAATTCTTGGTATTCAAAATAGAGTGTTAGATCATATCTTAAGTCCTTGGACACTCTACAGGATTTCAGATACTGAACTTTATGGCAATGATTACTCTGTGAATGAGGTATTAAATGATATGACAAAGGCTATCTTTGTTGGAGATACAAATAATAAGGTATCTTCTGTGAGACGTAATCTTCAAACTTCGTACGTAAGACGACTAATAAACTTATTAGCTCAAGATTATTATGACGAATTGGCAACTGCTGCTGCTTATGACTCCTTAAGGCAGATCCAGAAACTTGTCAGGAAAACTTCTACCGATATTCCTACTAGATCTCATAGAAAACTGATCTCATGGATTATAGAGTCCGGTCTTGATAGAGCCAATTAAGAGACTTCTCTTAAAAATTTAATTATAAGCTCGTTAACCTCATTTGGTATCTCCTGTTGAGTCCAGTGACCAATACCCTCAAACTCTTCAGCAAATTTAAGTTCTTTATAATTTGGTGAGATTCTATCAATTAGAGTCTGGTCTGAAGGGATAAAAAAGTTTACGGGATCTAAACTTCCAGTGATAAAAAATGCTGGCTGCTCAAGAATCTTACCTTCTAATTCTGTAAGTTCATGCCAATCAATATTTTGAGCTCTATATCTATTGAAAGGACCTCTCAACCCACTGATTTCAAATTGACTTACAAAGTAATCAAGATCCTCAGGTGTAAACCAACTAGGAAAGTCTTTAAATACTTCCATCCCCTCAAGAAAACTGGAATGCTTGTCTTTTTGAGGCATCAAACCACTTTGTCCTTTTTCAAAATTGTGATTCATGCCCCTTCCATCACTATTTGTATAGGTTATGAAAAGTGATCTTTTTAAATCTGACTCAAATTCCGCTTCCGCAATACCCTCTTTTTGAAAGTAAAGTTGATAGAAAAATTTGTCTTTGTATATCTCTTTCCAAAGGTCTAAGGTTGGCATCGGACCTCTTCCAGTAAAAGGAACTGACATAGTACCGGTTGCAGTTATTCTATGTTCATTTAAAGCTGCTGTATTTAGAGCAATTGGACCACCCCAATCATGACCAATTGTTATAGCTGTGTCATAACCTAAAGCATCTACAATGCCAATAACATCATTAGTCATATTCTTCATTGAATATGCTTCTATCTCGTGAGGTTTGTCTGACTCTCCGTAACCACGAACGTCATAAGCAACTGCTTTGAAGCCTGCGGCAGCAACAGCAGGAAGCTGATGTCTATAGCTATACCAACTCTCAGGCCAACCATGGCAAAATATAACTAAGGGGCCATCGCCCATCATTGCAAGTCTTAATTTAATTCCATTGCTCTCTACATATTTAAACTCTATGTCATTCATTTTTACCTCTAGATTTTATATTGATAATACTCTTTCAATTAACCAGTAAGTTCCAAGCCCACCTATAAAATAGCTTGCAAAAGCATGAACCTCAATCTTTATTTTATTTGATTTAAGTAAATATATAATTAAACCAAAGAATGGAAGAATAGCTAATTGTCCCATCTCGATTCCTGCATTAAAAAATAATAGAGACAGAAGGAGATTTTCATTATTTATTCCAATTTCTGTAAGAGCTCCTGCAAAACCTAGTCCATGTAATAATCCAAATCCAAAAGCTATCAACCAAGGGGTAGAATCATATTTGTATTCATCACCCACCTCCAAAGCTAGATATATAATTGTTAATGCTATAAAAGCTTCTGTTGAAGCTTGAGGTAAGCTTACAACATCCAAGACAGATAAAGCCAATGTGATGCTATGCGCTAGCGTGAAAGCAGTGATTGTTTTAACGAGGTTTAAAGTTCCTGAAACAAGAAATAAAAGACCAAAAACGAATAGCATATGGTCTATGCCACCGAGCAAGTGTTCAACACCAAGCCAAAAATAATTGATTGGATAGATGCTTACTTCTTCTGGTACATCAAACTTAGAACTACCGATTGTTGCTAATCCTTCAAAAGTGGTTTCATCTAAAAATTTTACACTTACTAATGCATCCGTAAGCCTTGTGAGGCCCTTAAATGATATTTCCTTACCTTTTAAAGATTCCTCGCAAGTAATTGCAATGTTCGTGACTAAATATCTACCTTGGACTTCAGGTAACTTTCTTTGCTCCTCCTGACAGTCTGTAAAGCTTACCTCTGCTGGAAGTCCAGCAGTATTAGTTGGAAACATCCATAAACCTGAATAAAATCCTTCCTGTGTTTCCTCCAGAGACAATCTTGCAGGATTCATTTCATGAGTTTGTGCAAATGCACCAAGAGATAGGCTAAAAAGAATAAAAATAAATTTATTTAGTTGTTTCATTTAAATCTGCCAAAATCTCAATTTGATATTTATTTCTTAATTCCTTCAAATAGTTCTTCACAGAATTATTTTGTTTTTCAAGTACTACATCATTGATAACAATATTTTTTATTTCTTCTAGATTTGGAGTGAAAGATTCTGCGATAGAGTTAATAAATACAAGGTGCGATCCATATTCAGATATTAAAGGTCCTGACCATTCCTTGATGGTCAAATTTTGAATATCTTCCGAAAATGTTTTACCAAAAGATCTTTCAATTTCTCTAATAGTTTTAGAAGAAAAGTTCTTTCCCAGTAGAAACGGTTCACCAAAATTAGTTTCAGAGGAACCATTTTTAATGAGATTTAAGGCTTTAGAAGCATCGTCCTTATTAGTCTTGCTCGAACTAAAGTAAACATGAGAGAACGTTATCCTTTTTTCTACATAGTACTTTTCTAAATTTCGATTATAAAAATCATTTACCTCGCTCTCTGTCAGGAGAGAAGTATCTCCTTCTTGTCTTAAGAAACCAATTTTCTGAGCTAATCTTCTTTTGATGATAATATCATTCTTATCCAATCCCAACTTTATTGCTTCTCGATAGAGTATCTCTTCGTCAAGGAGTTGTTTGATAATGCCGTCTACTTCTGACATTGTAGGCTCTCTTCCTACTTGAGTGACCCAGGTGTTTATCAATGAGTTAACTTCTGATTCAAATATAGTTATTTTGTTATCATCCTCATTATTTAAAAATAAATCTGCGATAAGAATCATTATTCCTAAAAGGAAGAAAATAAGCAGTCTTTGTTTCATAATTAACAAAAAATTATAATTGAATCATATATTTACTAGGGTAAATTAGAGTATTTACCAAGTATCTATATTAGGCCTTTTTTTACCAGATTTTGACTTAAGGGGTAGTGACTTGAGGGCGCTTGATACCCAATTTCTAGTTTCTGCTGGATCTATAACATCATCAAGTTCAAAATGGGAAGCCATATTTACGGCTCTGCCTCTATGATAGCTATCAGCTACCATCTTCTCATATGTTTCAATTCTTTTCTTAGGATCTTTAATCGCTTCTAATTCTTTTCTATATCCAAGCTTAACTGCACCTTCTAAACCCATTCCTCCAAACTCTCCTGTTGGCCAAGTAACCGTAAATAAAGGTATTTTAAAACTTCCTCCTGCCATAGCCTGAGCCCCTAAACCATACGCTTTCCTTATGACAACAGACATAAGGGGAGTTTCAATATTAGCACCAACAACGAACATTCTTGCTGCATGCCTTATAAGAGCTGATTTTTCACTTTCGGGTCCAACCATAATACCTGGACAATCTATTAAGGAGAGTATCGGAATATCGAATGCATCACAGAGTTGGATAAATCTTGATCCTTTATCAGCACCAGGAGAATCAATTGCTCCCGAGAGATGACCTGGATTATTTGCAATAACTCCAACAGGTTTCCCCTCAATTCTTATAAAACTAGTTATTATTCCAGGTGCCCAATCTTTTCTGATTTCTAGGACTGAATCTATATCAGCTATTCCATCAATAATATCTCTCATATCGTAATATCTAAGCCTGTTCTCAGGAACAGCAAATCTTAGTTTTCTAGCATCAGGTTCTTTCCATTTTTTTATTGGTCCTTGAAAATAAGAAAGATATTTTTTTGCTACTTCAACTGCTTCTTCTTCGTCTTTAACGGCAATATCAACAACACCATTTGGAACTTGGACGTCCATTGGTCCAACTTCGTCTGGAGTAAAAACTCCCAGCCCTCCACCTTCAATCATGGCGGGTCCCCCGACACCTATATTCGAATCTTCCGTAGCAATAATTACATCACAGCAGCCCAAGAGAACTGCATTTCCTGCGAAACATCTTCCAGTTGTAATTCCTATGACTGGAACTAATCCAGATAATTGAGCGAAATAAGTAAAGGCTAGACAATCTAAACCTGCCACACCGGAAGTATCTGTATCTCCAGGTCTTCCACCTCCTCCTTCTGCAAATAAAATAGTAGGTAATTCATTTTGTTCAGCTATTTCAAACATCCTATCTTTCTTAGCATGGTTCATTTTTCCTTGAGTACCTGCAAGTACCATATAATCATACGACATGGCCATAACCCTTGAAGCATTCTCAGGAAATAAATCGCCATTAACATGGCCTAGGCCACAAACCATTCCATCACCAGTGGTGTTTTTAATTAAGTCTTCCTCACTTCTTCTGCGCCTTTGAGCAGCCATTACAACAGAACCATATTCAAGAAAACTTCCTGGGTCACAAAGATGTTCGATATTTTCCCTTGCCGTTCTATGACCTGTTCCATACCTTTTCTTTACTGCTTCAGGACGATTAACATCATGACTTGCTTCTTTTCGATCTAAAGCCTCTCTAAGATCTGGTCTTATCCAATCCAAATCAACTTCTTCAACTTCATCAGAAGTATGTTTTTCAACCTTCTCAAGACGAATTTTCATTAATGAATGACCTTCGAAAACTGTATCTAGACTTGAGACTGATATGTCTTCCACAACACCGCTAACTTTAGAGATAATTTCATGTTCCATTTTCATGGCTTCCATAATTCCTATAGTTTTCCCTTCCCAGACGCTGTCTCCTATTTCTACATCAAATTTAACAATCATCCCCTGCATAGGAGCAGTTACACTTTGGTAGCCTTCTCTTAAATCTTCCTGCTGAAGCTCTAGAATATTTTCTGATTGATCAACAAATATTCCACCAGATTTGCCATGATCAAGTACCGCTAGAGGGTCTAGGTTCTCAATTTTTCCTCTTTTTGGCTTATCTTTAGAAATACTTCTAGTTATATCAGAGAGGTCTGAATGAGTTTTTAATTCAGTTAAAGTCTTTATATTTTTCTCAAAGAAGTTGGTATGGACTTTATTATTTTTAAAATCTTGATTGATTAAAATATTCTTTAATAAATCTAAATTAGTAGGAACACCATCAACTTTGAATTCACAAAGAGATCTATAGTTCCTCTTTATTGCCTGTTTGAAATTATCTTCGGAAGAATAAGTGATAATTTTTGCAATCAATGAATCAAAAAGTGGGTTTGTTTCATATCCCGCATACCCATAACTATCAGCTCTTACTCCTGGACCAGATGGGAGATCAAATTTTTTAAAAATTCCTCCGCTAGGATTAGCATTACCTTGAGAATCAATAGTTTCCATATTTACTCGTGATTGAACTGCGTATCCTTTTGGATCAGGAATATTTTTCTGCTCAAGTTTAATTTGTTTTAAAGTTTTACCTGAAGCTATTTGAATTTGAGCCTTTACTATATCTAGAGATAATATTGACTCAGTGACTGTATGTTCGACTTGTAACCTAGGATTACATTCGATAAACCTAAAGTCATTTTTTTCGACATTAACTAAAAACTCTATAGTAGCCAGACCCTCATATTTTAATTTCTTAGCTAAGGCCAATGAAGCATCAATCATTTTATTCTTTAATTCAGGACTCAGACTTGGACTAGGAGCTATTTCTATTAGCTTTTGATGTCGTCTTTGAATAGAACATTCTCTTTCATGCAAATGACATACTTCCCCTGTCCCATCTCCTAATATTTGGAATTCAATATGCCTATAATTTTTTAGATACTCTTCTAAGTACAAGTCAGGGGAATCAAAAGATGCCTTAGCTTCTGATGCTGCTCTGTCAAAGGATTCTTTTAATTCATCCAGCTTAGAGACAACTCTCATGCCTCTGCCACCTCCACCTGAAATAGCCTTAATCACAATAGATGAATTCTTATTTAACGACTTCATGAAGCTTTGAGCTTGTCTCAAAGAAGTTTTCTGGTGTGTACCGGAAATTATGGGAATATCTAAGCTCAAAGCTAGTTCTTTGGCGGTGGTCTTGTCACCAAATATTTTTAAAGTCTTTTCGCTAGGTCCTATAAATTTAATCTTGGCTCTTTTAACAGATGCAGCAAAAGCTGAGTTTTCACTAAGAAAGCCGTATCCAGGATGGATGAAATCTACCTTAGAATCTTTAGCTATTGAAATGATTTGCTTGATATCAAGATAAGCTTGTGTCCCTTTTCCTTCAATCTGATAAGCCTCATCTACTTTTGAAAGATGCAGAGAGTTGGCATCATCTTCAGAATAGATGCCAACAGTTCTAATGCCTAAATCACTACAAGTCCTAGCAATACGAATAGCAATCTCACCTCTATTAGCTATTAAGACTTTTTTCATAAACTGATTTCTAAAATCTAGAAACTAGTCTCTACCATAGATCATATTTTTGCATTTCAGCTCTTCCTACGACCATGTGATGAACTTCATCAGGACCATCAGCAAATCTCAAATGCCTTATATCAGTATAAAGTCCTGCGAGAGGAGTCCATTGAGATATACCAGCAGCACCATGCATTTGAATTGCCTGATCAATAATCTTACAAGCTTTCTCCGGCACCATAGCCTTGATAGCACTGACGTATACTCTTGCCTCTTTATTTCCTAGAACATCCATAGCCTTAGCAGCTTGGAGTACGGCTAGTCTCATAGCATTAATTTCTATTCTAGCTCTAGAAATAATTTCTAAATTTCCACCAAGTTTAGCTATTGGCTTGCCAAAAGCTTCTCTTGTACCTGCTCTTTTTACCATTAGCTCTAGAGCTATCTCAGCTTTACCAATAGTTCTCATACAGTGATGAATACGACCTGGACCCAATCTAACTTGAGAAATCTCAAAACCTCTACCCTCTCCAAGAAGAATATTTTCTTTGGGTACTCTCACATTGTTAAATTTGATATGCATGTGTCCATGAGGAGCATGATCATGACCAAAAACTTGCATGCCTTCTAAAATTTCAACACCCGGAGTATCTTTGGGAACAAGGATTTGCGATTGTTGTTTAGAAGGATGAGCATCTGGGCTAGTTTTTACCATTGTTATCATGATTTTACATCTTGGATCCCCAGCACCTGAAATATAAAACTTTTCACCATTTATAACCCACTCATCTCCATCTAGGACAGCGCTTGTACTAATATTTTTTGCATCCGAAGAGGCTAAATTTGGTTCGGTCATTGCATAGGCTGACCTAATCTCACCATTAAGAAGAGGTTCTAACCATTGTTTCTTTTGCTCTTCTGTACCTACTCTCTCTAAAACTTCCATATTCCCAGTGTCAGGCGCGGAACAATTCATGCTCTCTGATGCTAGGGGATATTTTCCTATCTCACTTGCAACATAGGTGTAGTCGAGATTCGTTAGACCATCGCCAATATTGCCATCTGGATCTGGTAAAAAGAAATTCCATAAACCAAGCTCTCTGGCTTTTTCCTTTGCTCCTTCCATTAGCTCGATCTGTCTAGGATGCCAAGACCATCTATCTTCTTTCTCATTTTGCAATGCAGAGTATTCTTGCTGTATGGGTTTAATATTTTCTTCACAGTGTTTTTTCACTAAATCCATTAACGGCTGAGTCTTCTCAGACATGGATAGCTCAAAAAGTTCAGGGTCATTTTGCAACATGTTATTTCTCCTTTAATAACTAATTAATATGAGTACCAAATTGGAGAGGACCAAGCCCTCTCTTGTATCGTTGGTTGTAAATCTTCTCTCGGTCTTGTGCCATTTTTTACAGCATCCCAAGTAGACCATCTGCAGCTAGGATTCTCTAATACCCTTACATAATAAAAAGACTTTACTGTCGAGTCAAAAGAATCATCAGTCCAAACTGTTTTAATTTCATTAGCTCCCCTATCTGAGCTAATAGAGCAATTAGATGTATCAACTAAAGCATCATTATCTGGACATCTTTTGGTAACAGGGTCAGGGATTAATCCGTCTGAACAAGCCACGTCTATGACCTTTTCGTGAGGACGTCCAGATATTCTATCAACCCAACCTTTTATAATTTGGACTCTTTGTAAAGGTGCCGCATTTTTGTCTCTCATCGCCCATATAAGAAAAGAAGGGGCATTTCCTTGAGAAGCTTCTAGGTCTTGACCCATGGGTACTCCATTTTTGTAAGCCTGCTTTACAAGATCTTCTCTTTCTAACAAGGACTTATCAAAATTATAACCACCAAAGAATCTAAGCTTGATTCTGCTTCCTGAAGTAGCGTAAGTTTCTTTTCTTCTGAAAGCATCAAAAATAGAGTCTCTTGTATTTTCTTCTGCCCAAACTGCTGCTAATCCTGAGGCTCCCCATGTATTAAAGACAGCATTATTAAAATTTCTTTCTCCTATTTTCTTGAAAGCTAGTTGCCTAATCGCATTTCCGCCAGTTAAGTCTTGCACTTGCTGATCAGATATTGGAACTGATCCTCTTGCTACTGCCGTTCCATCCAAGATACCAACTTTAGAATGGAAGTCAGATTCATCATCAGATATCGCCCCTGTATGAGTATCACTGGCTCCGACCACACCGAATTTATATGGATTACCTCTTCTTTCTTCTTCCAAACCTAATCCATCTAAGTAAGCTTGCCTAACATAACTTCCAAACGGGCGGCTATATGATGAGTTTCCAACTCTTTGCCACATGATCTCAAAGTCAGCCCATTCATCATCAGGTGACAGTATTGGATGTGTTTCAGAGGTTCCCTTGACTTGAGTCATCTCAACTAATGGTTCATTCCTCATCCTAAAGTCTGCATATTGAGTACTAATTGGAAGACCTTCCCAGTTTTCCATTTCAAACATTTGACCATTTGATCCATTGGAGTTGTGAGGTATGGCAATCGTATCAACTCCTCTGTTTCTTAAATCATCCATCCAAGCCCAAAGCTTTTCTGGATTAACTGACTTAAGTCGGGTGTATGGCTCTATAGTAAATTGATTTCCTTTATAAATTACATTTCTATGTAAATTAGCATTTTCAAAAGGAGGAGAACCATCAAATCCGCATCCTGTACCACTCAACCAACAGTTAAAGGCAGAAGCACCTTGAGTATTAGATGATCTTGTAGTCGAAGCCGTATACTCATAGGCAACAAAGGTTGTGAATTTCCCTGGATCATTGTGTCTTTGTGCGCTTAATATCACATCTTTCCATGCAGATCTGTGAACATCTACATCATAGAGTGTAGAGCCTCTTGCCGTATCTCCAGTGAAGTAAGCTATTGTACGTGTCCAGATATTGCTGAATTGTGCAATATTTCTGACATAATCTTGAAAAAGTCTAGATCGGGCAGCTACTGATTCTTGGTTTAAATTCTCAGGAGCATTTAAGTTATGGAAAGGTTCGGTACCCTCTTTACCATTATTTGGATTTGCCCAATCTTCGACACTTCCCAATAAAAATCCATGATCAGTTACGGCATAAAAGTCTAAAGGCTCTCTTAATTGCATGTCATAACCTAAAGGATGCTGGATAGCATTTCCTTTAGCGTATTCATAAGCATCATCAGGTGTTGCGGTAGTTCCAAAAATATAAGCATCAAAAGAATGCTTTGTATGTACATGAAGGTCTCCAAAATAAACATTCCTATCTGGGTTATATCCAGGAGTAGACCCGGGTTCAGGATCGGGGATATTAAGGTCGTTAGTATAATCAACAACATTATCAGGAGAATTACAGCTCCAAAGGCCAAAAATTAAAAATACGCCAAGTAAGACTTTTCGAAAGTTACCCATAAATTTCCCCACTAACTAATAGCAATTTAACAAGTTACTCAGTGCTTGGAAAGGTTATCTTCTAAAAGAATTTCAAAAAAATTTAATCAATCTAAGAATTAAATGTCATCAGGTAAAATATTTCCTATAGTGATTCCTTCATTGTCTGGAATGTACCAGATAGGTGAGCTCCAAGCCCTTTCTTGTATTGTGGCAGGAAGATCTGCTCTTGGAATCTCTCCAGATTTTATTGCATCCCATGACGACCATCTGCAAGTAGGATTTTCTAAAACTCGCACATAATAGAAAGCTTTCAGATTTGGATCGAAATCAGGATCTTGCCACACTGCTTTAAGTTCATCAGCACCCAAATTTTTAGATATCCTACAGTTGTTTAAGTTAACCTTAGCTCTACTGTCCTTGCAAAGTTTTGTCTTTGAATCAGGTCTTCTGCCATCTGCGCATGCTACGTCATATATCTTTTCGTGAGGCTTTCCACTCAACTCAGTCCATCCTTTAATTATCTGCACCCTATCTAAAGGTGCTCTTTTTAGGTCTCTCAATGCCCAAACCATAAATTGAGGAATTTTATTCTCAGACTGAAATAAATCGGAACCCATTGTTACCCCATTTGTGTAAGCATAATTTATAGGATCTTCCTGATTAAAAATATCATCTATTTCATACCCTCCAAAAAATCTCACTTTAATTCTGCTTCCGGTTGTAGCAAAAGTTTCTTTTCTTCTGAATGCGTTATAGATAGATTCTCTGGTATTTTCTTCAGCCCATACAGCTGCAAGACCAGATGCACCCCATTCAGTGTAGCCTGTATCAATATATTCTTGACCGCCAATTTCTTTATATCCATTAATAATTACATTCGCTCCGGAGCCTTCTATTTGCTCTTTAAAAGATTTCGTAAGAGGAGCCGCACCTCTCAGCTCCGGCGTACCATCAAGAATTCCTATTTTTGAATGAAAATCTGATTCCTTATCAGATATTGCCCCTGTATGAGTGTCACTTGCACCCACAAGACCAAATTTATAAGGATTTATTTTATATTCAGAATCTAGTGAAAGACCCCTTAAGTAAGCATTCCTTACATAACTGCCTGTTGGACTGGAATAAAAAGGAGAAGCTACTCTATTATTCATAATGCCAAAATCTGCCCATTTATCACCAGGCGAAAGAAGTGGATGAGTATCCGAAGTCCCTTTAACTTGTGTAATTTCAACTAATGGTTCATTTCTCATTCTTTTCGAAGCATAGTCGTCATCCATTGGATTACCTGCCCAGTCTACAAGTTGGAACATTTGTCCATTTGATCCATTTGAGTTATGTGGAATAGCAAGACTTTCAACTCCAAGATTTCTAAGGTTATCCATCCAGTCCCATAAATCTTCAGGATTGCTAGAATCTATAATAGAGAAAGGCTGAACAGGAGCCTTACTATCTTGGAAAATAACATTTCTATGAAGATTACTCTGCCCCGGACCACTTGAAGTAAATTCGTATGCTATAAACGTAGTAAATTCTCCAGGATTGTTATGCCTTTCAGCAGCTTCTGCTACATCTCTCCATGCAGTATGATGAGTTTCTCTATCATAAGCTCTCGTCCCATAAACCGTATCTTCTTGTAAATAAGCACCAAGCATTTTTATAGGGTTGGTTGAGGGTTCAACTAATTCATTTGTTATTAGGTTAGCGAATAATCCAGCTCGTCTAACAAATGTGTTCGTATTTAAATTTTCAGGATCATTTAACCCATGAAGATCTGAAGCAAAATCTAACTTACCTGGTTTAGAAGAAGGATCCGCATATGCCGGTAACATACCCAACCAAGCAGCATGATCTGTTACAGCATAAAAATCTAAGGGATCATCAAGTTGCATGTCAAAGCCCAGAGGATGTTTAATTGAACCTCCTTTGGCATATCTGTATGCATCATCAGGTGATGCAGTTGTTCCAAATATAAAGGCATCAAAAGAATACATCGTGTGAACATGAAGATCGCCAAAGAAAGCATCTTTATTCTGATTACTTGAAATATCATTGATCCTTGGAGTTTTTTCTATAGAGAAATCTGCAACATCATCTTTTATGGAAAAGATATTATTTGCACCTAAAATAAAAATTATTGCAGCAAACAAAAGAGCTATCAGAAAGGTTCTTATAATTATGCTCATTCAATTCTCCCCAGTATTGTTTATCTCTAAATGTGAGAATTTATGTTCCCACGAAAAGTCTTTATTTCAAACATTTATTATTAAGTATTGTAAAAAGCGATAAATACTGTATATTTATACAGTATGAAAGATATATACAGAAAAAATAAACATTCAGGCCAGCCGATGGCCGTAAAAAGCATTGATACAATAGAGTTTACAGAGGCATTCAATTATCTATGGATAGATAGATTGATAACCTCGCTATACATAGTCTTATCAGTTTCATTGACCATCATTTCTTTTGCATTAATGCTAGGCATTTCAATTTAATAAGAATACCTGAATAGTTTTTATCCTGTTATCCTCTAATTATGAATTTAGAGGATATCTTTTTCCCTTTTTTATTTCTTTGGTCAACAATTGCTGTTCTAGCTTTTATAACCTTGTTCTATAAAAATGCTCCTTATGGAAGATACTTTTCTTTAGATTCCAATTACAAAATATCTTCTAGGATTGGATGGATTATTATGGAATCTCCAACAGTAATTGGAATGCTCATCTTCATTGTCCTATTTCGCAGCAAAATAGGACAAACTGAAATCATCTTCAGCTTATTATGGTTATCTCACTACATTCATAGAACAATGATTTGGCCTTTCAGAGCACAATTGAAAGGTAAGTCTATGACAGTTGGTGTTGTGTCTATGGCCATACTTTTTAATTCAGTAAACATCACCTTACAATGCATATGGATATTTATACTTGGAAATTACAGCGACGACTGGCTCACATCCATACCATTTATTATTGGCATAATTTTATTTTTTTCGGGCATGATCATAAATATAAAATCAGATGATATATTGATGAAATTACGCAAAAGTAATGGTGAAGGTTATTATTCTCCTCAAGGGTTCTTGTATAGATATATTAGTTGTCCGAATTATTTTGGAGAGATTATTGAGTGGCTTGGATGGGCAATTCTTACTTTAAGTCCCTCTGGTTTAGTTTTTTTTATTTGGACATTTGCAAACTTAGTTCCAAGAGCTAGATCAAATCATAATTGGTCTAAATCTAATATCCCTAATTATCCAAAGAACAGAAAAGCGATATTTCCTTATATTTATTAATCAAGGTCATACAAATCCGCTTGTTTCTTATTAAGACAAACTTTATTCTATGAGAATTATTTATGTAAAAGGAGATATTCATGGATCTAGAATACGGACCTCAATATGACAACTTTAGGGCTGAGGTTATTAACTTTGTAAAAGAAAATGAAAATACAAAATTAACTGGACCTGCAAGAAGTGAGAGTAGAGTTGCATGGCAACAGAAATTGATTGACCACGGTTACTTCGCAAGATCTATACCCAAAGAATATGGTGGTTATGGTGGAGACATGGACATAATCAAATTAAGAATTATCGCAGAGGAGTTTGCTAAATCTCCAATTCCTAAGCCAGCTGGAGGTCAAGGTATTCAAATGCTTGTTCCGACTTTATTATCTTTAGGCACAGAAGAGCAAAAACAAAAATATATTAAACCCACCCTAAGAGGTGAAATATTATGGTGTCAGGGTTATTCAGAACCAAATTCAGGAAGTGATCTAGCGAGTTTGCAAACTAAGGCTGAACTTGATGGAGATGAATGGGTTATAAATGGACAGAAGATTTGGACTAGTACTGCACATCTCTCGCAAATGTGTTTTATCCTAGTTAGGACGGAACCAGATGCACCGAAACATCAAGGAATAAGCTATCTTCTCATGCCTATGGATGCTGAAGGTATCGATAGAAGACCGATTAAGCAGATGACTGGAGATTCAGATTTTAATGAACTATTTCTTACTGATGTCAGAATACCTGCAGAAAACATTGTCGGAAAAAGAGGAGAAGGTTGGAAAGTTGCGAATGCAACTCTTGGACATGAAAGAGGCTCTTTAGCAGATCCAAACGTAACTCAGAATAGATTGAATTCTCTCATTGATCTTATGAAGAGCGAAACTATAGATGGTCAAAGGGTAATAGATAAACCAATATTCAGAGATAGACTTTTATCCATTCAAGGAAGATTGATGGCCCAGCAATCAAATGCTCTTAGAATTCTTTCCTCTCAAATTAATGAAGATCAAGATGCAAACTTGTCAAAATCTATTGTTAAGCTTCAAGGAACTGAATTGAGACATGAACTTGAGGGACTAGCGATTGACGCAATGGGTGAATTAGGAACACTTTATGAAGATAGTCCACACTTAAGAGACGAAGGAGCTTGGCAAATGACGTATATGTATTTCCTTGGTCTGATCATAGGTGGTGGAACAAATCAGATACAAAAAAATATTATCAGTGAAAGAGCTTTAGGAATGCCTAAAGAACCAAAAATTCAAGGAGCTTAATTATGTATTTTGGTCTATCTGAAGAACAAAAAAGCCTAGAAGAAAATATCCAAAGATTTCTTTCTGACAATGCCTCTTTGGACATAATCAAAGCAGTGGCAAATGGAGATGAAGATAAAGCTAAAGAAGTTCATAAAGGTATCATTGAACTTGGACTCAGCGGCCTAATTGTTCCAGAAGAATATGGAGGATTAGAACTTAATATGCTTTTTGCAACCGTTGTTTCTGCTGCTTTAGGCTCAGGAACGGCGCCCGTACCTTTTGCAGGATCTTATATTATGTCGCCTATGGCTATAAATTTAGCCGGCAATGCAGAGCAAAAAAATAATTGGCTGCCAAAGATAGCTGGAGGTGAAGTTCAAGTTGGAGTAGGTATCTCTGAGTATGTTGGTGCAAGAGAAGATGCAGGGATAGAATTTACCAATGGAAAAGTTAGTGGAAGATCTCTTTTCGTTATAGATGGTAAGGGTGCGGATGCCTATATTCTTGCGAATAAATCTGGTGAACTCTATCTAATTGATAGCAACAATTCGGGTATTGAAGTTGTAGAGCTAACAACCGTGGATAAAACTAGAACCTCAATTGAATTAATACTTAATGATGTGGATGCAGAATTCTTAGAAGGATCGAAGGATAAGGCTATTATAGAAAAGGTTTTAGATGCAGGAAGGCTTATGTTAGCTGCTGATACTGTTGGAGCTGCTCAAGTGATGTTGGATAAATCTGTAGCTTATTCGCTGGAAAGAAAGCAATTTGGAAGGCTTATCGGTTCATTTCAGGCAGTAAAACATATGTGTGCCGAAATGGCCGCTGATCTTGAACCTTGCCATTCAATGATATGGCATGCTGCCCATTGCCAAGATAATGTTCCTGAAGAGGCAAGACTAATGGCATGTCAAACCAAGGCACATATATCGGAGGTTGGAAAACAAGTTTCAAAAACTGCAACTGAAGTCCACGGCGGTATGGGTTTTACTGATGAGCTAGGTTTACATTATTGGTTCAAGAGAATTGGACTAAATAGACAGCTTCTAGGATCTCCTGAACTAGTCAGAGAAGAAGCTGGTAAATTACAAGGATTTGATCAGTAAAACTAATTAGTTAGCTTATAAACTTTTTCTGCCGTTCCATAGAAAAGGTTATGTTTATCTTGTTCGTCAAAGTCTTTAACTAGTTTTTTAAAGGCATTCCATATCACATGGTAGCTAACTGACTGTTTATCTACTGGGAAATTACTCTCAAACATGCTCCTTTTAGAACCAAAACAATCAATTGTATAGAGATAATATCTAGATTGTTCTGTGATAATGTCGTCCGACGAGGCAGGATATTCATTTTTATGCCAAGCCCAACCATTAACTGGCATAGCCAAACCTCCCAACTTTGCATAAACATTTTTACATTGACTTAACTCATAAATATCTTCCTTCCATTGCTCAAAGATCTCCTCTCTTTTTCCTTCATAAGGACCTATACCCAAAGGGCCACCAAAGTGATCATGAATGATAATAAGGTCAGGTAGGTTTTTAGCTAATTTAGTTAAATCTTCTATTTGATTATGATAATGCCATGTATCGAAGACTAGATTCATCGAAGATAATTCTTGTAAACCTAACTGAAAATCATCTTCTAGATAAATGTGAGGTGTTGGATGGGAGTGAGCATTTTTCACCCTCTCATCTTCATCCCATCCACCAGCATGTCGAATTCCTCTGAATAGTCCCTCACCTCTCTCTTTATGTAATTCTAAAACTTCTCTAACGGATGTTCCTAACATCATATTAGCATGCCCGATAATGCCAGCAATTTGGGCCTTGGACTTGTCTTTCTCAGCCTCTTTTGCAATACCAGCAACAAACTCTGTTTCACCGACTGGCTTAAATTGTTCTGGACCACTCGTGTAATATTCTTGACCGCAATCAATAAAAACTGTTTTTTCAATATTATGACCACTTGACGTATCTCTCCACAGATCTTCAAGCATGTATCTATAAGATTCTTTAATACCAGGGGGATTTTTAGGACCTTTCCAGAGATGATGATGAGGATCTATTATTAGTCTTTCAGGATCAATTACATCTTCTTTTACTTTATCTATCCACCCTTCTATTTCATGAATCTTCGCCATTTTAATCTTCCGAAATTGTTTGCAATGCGTATCCAAATATATCAGCTATTTCATCAATTTGCTTATCTCGTGAAGTTCCTGCGCCATGACCAGCTCTAGACTCTACTCTGAGTAAAATAGGATTAGAGCATGATTGCAGATCTTGAAGTCTAGCTGCAAATTTATATGAGTGTGCAGGAACCACCCTATCATCTCTAGCCGAAGTGGTAATTAAAGTGGTGGGGTAACACATGTCTTCTTTGATGTTGTGATATGGCGAGTATTCTAATAGATTTAGAAAATCTTCTTCTTTTTCTGGCTCTCCATAATCACTCTCCCAAGCCCACCCAATTGTGAACTTATGAAATCTAAGCATGTCCAAAACACCTACTTGAGGAATTGCTACTTTGAATAATTCAGGGTTTTGAAGCATTGTTGCCGCGACTAGTAATCCACCATTTGATCTTCCAAGAGAAGTAGTAGTGTCTGGAGATCCTATGTCTTTGGAATGCAGATATTTTGCCCCGTATGCAAAATCATCGAAAACATTTTGCTTATTTAAAAGCATTCCCTCTTTATGCCATGAATCTCCATATTCTGAGCCGCCTCTCAGATTGGCTACTGCCAGAACGCCGCCGGATTTAATCCACATATAAAAGGTTTTGCTGAAGTAAGGAAGAATTGGAATGTTGAAACCTCCATATCCATAAAGTAAAACTGGAGTATCCTTGTCTATTTCTAAATCTTTTGTATGGGCTATGTGAATAGGAATTTTTGTACCATCTTTTGATTGGTAGAAGTCTAATTTACTGACATAGTTGTTTATATTTAAATTTTTGATAGTTGTCTCCCAATACAAAGAATATTCGAGGGACTTGAGATCTAATTCATATATACGTTGAGGGGAAGTAAAGTTTGAAAATTCGAAATAGGTTGTATTGCTATCAAATCTGCCATTGAAGCCTGATAAAGTCCCAATGTTTTCATAAGGTAATTCTTTAAGAAATTTTCCTTGGAGATTATAAAATTCAACTTGAGATATTGTATCTTTAAGGTAATTAATGATTAGTTTATCACCAGCTATAGAGGCACCTGATATCGGGTAAGCTTTTTCTCCTATCAATTCTTTCCATTGAAACTTCTTATCTAAAATATTAAGAGTAAGAATTTTGCCATTTGGAGCATCTAAGTTAGAAAAAAACCAGAGTGTTTCCGCGCTACCTCCAAGAAATCTATAACTTGCCTCAAATTTATCAATTAAAGGAATAAAATTAAGGGATCTATCTACACTGATGTAAAGAAAGTTTCTTTCGTCTGTACCCTCCCCTATGGATAAAACTCTGTAGTCACCTTTTTCAGGAACATTTATAGACCACGAAAAATCAGGATTTTGTTGATCTTCATAAATAAGCTGATCTTCGAGTTGGCTTTGTCCTAATTTATGGAAAAATAATTGAGGACTTCTATTAATATCTGATAACTCTTCATCGGGTTGGCTATATTTTTGATAATAAAAGCCTGAACTATCTGACTCCCATACAGCATAAGAAAACTTAGACCACTCAATAAGATCATCTGTTTCTCGATCATCGTCAATATTAAAAACTTTCCATTTACGCCAATCAGAGCCACCATCAGAGATAGAATAAGCAAGGTATTTACCATCTGGACTAACGCTAATATCAGACAAAGATATAGTGCCATCCGATGAGAATTTATTAGGGTCCAGTAGAACTTTAGCCTCACAATTGTCACAAGCCTTCATCATAAAGACAGCTTGCTGTTGCTCTCCATCATCAAAAAAATAGAAAGTTTTATCTCCTCTTTTAAAAGGTATGCTGATATCTTGAGTGATCCATATTTCCTCAAGTTCTTTTTTTATTTTTCTTTGATATTTATTTTCAAGAAAAGTATTTGTCAGGTCATTCTGCTTATCTACCCAAGCAGAAGCTTCTTCACTGGTAAAGTCTTCTAACCAACGATAAGGATCATAAATGGTTTTTCCAAAAATTACTTCCTGGATATCATCTTTTTTAGTTTCCGGATATTGCATTTGTTTGTTCTCTGAGACACACCCTATAAGTAAGATAAGGCACAAATAATTTACTACTCTTATCAATATAATCCCCATTAATTAATATAATAAGTATAAAACAAAATATCCTTTAAGAAGTATGACTAAATTAATTTACAAAGCATTCATATTGGCATTTATGGCAATCTCCTGTTCTATTTCTGCAGATCAATTAGATGATAGTTATGTATTGGGATTTGGTTCTTGTATAACCGAGAAAAGGGATCAGCCTATATGGAAAGCTATAGAGAAAGAAAATATTAATGAATTCTTTTTCATGGGTGACAACGTCTATGGTGACTCCAAAGACGGTTTATTAAAAGAAATGGAAATTTCATATAAAAAACAAAAAGATATGTTCCCGAAATGGCTTTATACAAAAAAATTAAATGCGATTTGGGATGACCATGATTATGGAAGAAATGATGGTGGAACTGAATATCCTCTGAAAGATGAAGCCCAGAGACTATTTTTAGAATTTTGGAATGTCGATGAAAATGATCCCAGACATAAAAGAAATGGAATTTATTTTAATGAAGAAAAAATTATAACTGGACTAAAAGTAAATCTTATTGGACTTGATACTAGATATCACAGATCTCCGCTCGATCAAGAAAGCAAACCCTATTATCCTTCAACTGATACAACGAAAACCATGTTGGGAGATATGCAGTGGGCGTGGTTAGAAAAGGTTTTAAATAATAAAAATGATCTTAATATTATCGTTTCATCTATTCAGGTCCTACCAACAGATCACATATTTGAAAAATGGCATAATTTACCGCACGAAAGAAACAGATTAATTGACTTACTCGACTCACAAAGCAAACCAACAATTATCTTATCTGGAGATAGACATAAGGCTGCAATCTATAAAAAGGGTAATTTAATAGAAATAACATCCTCATCAATGAATAAACCAGTTTCTAAGCCTCTTTCTTTTTTCTCTAATCTTATCTTTGGTGAGAGCGATAAATACCTCATTAGCGACATCTATGAGTCAGAAAACTATGGTTTAATTATTTTTAATGATAATAAGAATGTTGAGATAATAATCAAAGATTTAGAAGGTGTAACGATTTCAAAATATAAAGTGATGTAAAAAAAGGCCCTTTCGGGCCCTCTTTTAAAGTTCTCCTCTTTGAATACGATTTGTTGTCAAGACTCTAGAGTTTCCGCACTCCACCATAGAGTTCATCTTCATAGCTTCATCAGTAAGAGCGAGGTTTTCACCATAATTATCTATTGCGAATCCAAAATCCTCCATTGAATTACCGTAAAGAGAGTAAACAAAATCATAGTCTACTGTTCCAGCTCCAGCAAATGGAAGTATCATTTTTCGTCCAAGATTGTCCCCTAAAGATTTTGCTTTTGCATCAAAATCTTTATAAGCATCAAACATATCTCTAGCTGTTACTCCTTCATTCATGGTGCAATCAGAAAACCTTACTATTCCATTATCTGAATCTGCATCAGATGGAGATGATATAGGCCACTGTATTGTATCTATAACTCGCTCATTCGTTACTGGAAGTGTATTAAGCAGGTCTGTGCCGACTTCTAACCAAGTTTCTAAAGATGTATATTGCTCTTTAGCATTAGGGATGATGTTCAACCATACATAATCAGCATCAGAAATAGAATCGTCAAAATATGTAGTCATTATCACTGTAGTTGTAGATTGTCTCCAATTGTTCTCCGCACTCCAATCAACAAACATTTCACCCCAAGACACAAGAGCATCCATATCTTTTCCTGAGTTAAATTTTCCTATGTAATACTCAGCTTTATTCGGTACTGGCTGATACTTATAGTCAGCAGCACTCAAAAAAGCTGAAATTGAAAGGATAAAAATAGTTAAATATTTCATAAAACCTCCATATATATTTATTAATTATTTCATAAGCTTCCATTATCCTTAGAAGACACATAAAGTCTTCAATTTTTTTGGATGCATTCATCAAATGTAATTAAGTATCTTTCATGTAATAATGAGAATGATTATCAATTAACCAAAAAGGAGAGATTATGAATGAATATGATTTATGGACTTACGCTCAAACTGCGAATAGCACTGGTGCACTATATGGAATAGGACTTGCAATATTTATTGGCCTAGGGTTTTGGATATCCGGAACAATGTATAACAGTGCGGATAAAAACATCATCGGTAAAATTACAGCAAGTGTTTTTGTCCTAACAGTTGCCACTTTCTACTTATTTAATAACGCTCTAGTTGAATGGAATATTAATCAAGTTGCTGCTGGGCTATCCTATCTCAAGGAAACCACTGAGGGTATTTCTCCAGGAGGCCAAGTAATAATTGATGCAAATGATCCAGGTGCACCTTTCTCATTGATACCTAATGCAGTTGCTGGATTATTCATAGCTTCTGTTTTAGTAATGCAGTTATCAGGAATTTGGATGACAAAGAAATCATAAAATTTAAAAATAAAAAGGGGGTTTTGACCCCCTTTTTTTATATACAATATAATTAAAAGACAAAAATAATGACGATAAAAATATATAGTACTGAGGGCTCAAGAGGAGTTAGACCAATTTGGACAGCCGAAGAAATGGGTTTAGATTATGAAATAGATATGATGCCCTTCCCTCCTAGATTTTTAAAACCGGACTATTTGGAAGTAAATGTTCTAGGAACTATTCCTTGTATGATTGATGGCGATACCAAAATGACAGAATCTGTAGGTATTAGTCAGTACTTAGTTGATAAATACGGTCCAACTGATTTGAAAGTTAATGTAGATGAAGAAGATTATGGAGCCTATTTGAATTGGTTAACACATGCAGACGCTACTTTGACTTTTCCACAAACAGTAGTCATAAGGTATACCTTGCAAGAACCAGGTGTGGCTGATGCAGCTGCGGAGGGTTATAAAAGATGGTTTGTAGCTAGACTTAAACTTTTGGAGGCTACCCTTAATGATAGAGAATATCTCTGTTCAAATAGATTTACCATCGCTGATATCTGCGTGAGCTATGCCATATATTTAGCAGGGACATTAGGCATTGAACAAGCATTTAAGCCTAACATTAAAAGATGGACTGACATGCTATTTGAAAGAGAAGCCTTTAAAAAGATAATAGCTTACAAATATGATGGCCCGGGACCTTCCGGTCCTGAAGAACTTAAGTAATCATATGGAATCAAGAACACTTCAATGTGAATTCTTAAGTGATGATATGTCTGGAGTGAAATTAGTTCAGAGAGTCATTCCAGAGGCAGGACCAAGAGAAGTCCTAATAAAAGTTAAAGCTAGTTCGGTTAATTTTCCCGATTACCTAATGACTCAAGGAAAATATCAACACAAACCAGAACTCCCTTTTGGTCTAGGTATGGAAGGATCAGGAATAATAGAAAAAATAGGATCAAGTGTTGAGGATTACGAAATCTCAGATGAAGTAACTTTTGGAGCGCTTGGTCAAGGAGCTTTTTCAGACTATGTACTTGTTGATGAAAGAGCTATAAATCCTAAACCAAATAACTTAACCTTCGAACAAGCCGCTGCATTTCACACGGCCTATCTAACTGCATATGTTTCTCTTGTCAGAAGAGGAAATCTAACTAAAGGTGAAGCGCTTTTGGTCCATGGCTCTACAGGCGGAGTTGGCATGGCTGCAGTCCAGTTAGGAAAATATCTTGGAGCAACGGTTATAGCAACAGGGACCTCAGAAGAAAAATTAGAATTTACAAAAAAATGGGGAGCAGACCATACCCTCCTAACACATAAAGATAATATTGTAGATTTTCGCGATGAGGTGAAAGACATTACTAATGGTAAAGGTGCAGATGTTATCTATGACCCAGTTGGTGGTAATGTGTTTGATCACTCAATACGCTGCATTAATTGGGGTGGAAGACTTTTAGTTGTTGGATTTGCAAGTGGACGTATACCTAACCTTCCTATAAATATGGCTTTGATTAAAGGCTTTTCAGTTATTGGAGTTCGAGCTGGTGAATATGGTCGTAAAGATCCCAAAGCAGGAATAGAGAATAATAATGCTATCAGAAAAATTTGTGAGGAAGGTCATTTTTCTCCTTATATATGCAAAGAATTTGATCTTAAAGAAGCAAAAGATGCTATTAAATTTTTATCTGAAAGGAAACTCGTAGGCAAAGTAATAATCAAGACAAACTAGTTATCTTCTAGTTGAATTAGCAATTTCCGTAAAATCTAAATTCGGGTACTCAAAAGAATAAGTTTGAGATAAATAATCGCCTACTTCCTTTCGCCAATCGAAGTGCAATCCCAATTCAACAATCGGTGGTGCAATTATGAACTTTACCTTATAAATATCTTCTCTTTTCCCCGGAAGTTTTATATTTAGAGCATAATGCAAATTATCCGACATATTTAAGTGAGGAAGTAGCTTTGTAGATTTCTTCTCAGAAGTAATCTGATTTGTAATTTCTGCTGAAATATCAAGATAAGCTACAAATCCACCTAGAGGGGCTCCTGGAGGTGCAGATTCATTCCAATTTGCCAAAACTTCTATATGAATATCAGAGTCTTCCTCGTTACCAAATTTTGCAGATGGATATACTTCATCTTTTATAGCGGCCTCGAAAACAAGAGTTATACCAGGAGATATTTCCTCTTTGGAAATTATCATTTCTGGTAGATCAGCAATTATATTCTTAGATATAAGGAAGGTGAGGGCCAAAAAAAGAAATTTTTTCATGATTTCAATAAAAGAATTTTACTAATATTTGTAAGGTCTTGAAATTTCAAGAATCGGTGGCTTTTGATCTTTTCCAACCCATAGAAAATGATGAGAGACCATGGCAGGCTCTACATACTTAGGTTTACTTAAGACTTCTAGATCATTTTCTTTGCAATAAGCGTCAATCTCTTCTTCGTGATAACTTACGAGATAGACTTTCTCATTATCTTTATCTTTAGTAACACAATAACTAAACATACTATTATTTTATAACTTTACGCATAAGATTGGCTCTACTAATTCCATATATTTTGCGTATTCAATTTCAAGCGTTGTTTTGTTAATTCTTAAAACAACTATCAAATCTGTTTGGGATGCGTCTGTATACTGACCTACTTCAAAATATTCTTCTTGAATTGAAAGGTCCATTGTCAATTGTCCCTTCTTTAATATTTGAACTGCTTTTTTTGTCTCTGTTCCCAGCAACAAACTAAAAGTATTAATTCTTTCACTATTTTGACTTTGAGTTTTACATTCTAAATTAATCATCTCCGACCTTAAGGAAGATGAAATCAAGATTATCAAAATTAAACTTAAGTGCTTCATTATTTATAGGTACAAAACTCCCTTCTAGGACATTTTCCTAATTTTGATCTCATCTCTTCTTCATTTATTTTGTCTAAACTCTTCTCTGCACCTGCATAATTCTCATAGTTATCGCATTGTAGCTGCCTTCTTTGCTTCTCTTGGAAAATCTGTTTTTGTACAGAAAGTTTTTCATTTAATTCTAGTGAAGAATATTCAATATCAGTATCTGGAAAACAAAGAAATAAATTATCAGCACTTTCTATAGATGAAATATTTGTTCGTAATAAAGAACAAGAGGCTAAAAAAGCAAAAATGATTATTAGAGCTATTTTCTGCATTTCAATAAAGTGCGCTTACTAAGAAAAATAAAACTGAAGGCACAAGTAAACAACCAACTGCAGTGTAAAAAGTAGCAGTCATAGCTCCATAAGGAACTAGTTTAGGATCAACTGCAGCCAAACCAGCGGCCACACCGCTATTTGTTCCCATTAATCCTCCGAAAACCATTGCTGATTTTGGATTATTAAGACCGATGCGTCCTGCAACTAAAGGGGTAATGGTCATCACCAAAATTGATTTAACTAAACCAGCAGCAATACTTAGTGCAATTACTTCGCTCTCAGCTCCAATTGCAGAACCAGTAATTGGTCCTACTACAAATGTCACAGTACCTGCTCCTATGGTTGTAATGCTTCTTGGATCATCATATCCAAAAGAAATCGCTACAAGCGCTCCAAAACTAAAAGATAATATTACTCCAAATAATAAAGAAAATACTCCTGCTTTGCCGGAAGATCTCAAGTCATTGAAGTTAGCTCCATAAGCTGTGGCAACGATAGCAAAATCACGCAACATGGAGCCGCCAAGAATACCTACCCCTGATAGTATTGCAAAATCTGCAACTCCTTTTTGACCATCTGTAAATAATCCTGCTGAATAAGCAAAGATCAAGCCGAGGATAATTGCAATTGCGGATCCGTGGAATCGACCACCAGTGAAATGATTGGAGAAAAAATAAGATAAATAGACAATCAATCCTACAAAGACAAAGGCAGTAATAAGATTGTTACTTATAAGAACTTCGTTGAGTATCTCCATCTACTTTCTCTTAAAGTTAGAAATTATTGGAACGAAAATAAAAGAAACTGCGACAACTAATAGACCTGCCATTAGAGCCATAAATCCACCATCAATTGCACCAACTACATTTTGTTTTGCTGCCATTGCAACTACTATCGGAATATAAATCATGCTCCAAAAAGTAATTCCTTTTTCAGATACGTTTCCTATCTCGAATCTTCCTTTGAAGAAACTTGTAGCGCACATTAAAAGAAACATTGCTATCCCAATGCCACCAACATTAGCGTCGATACCGAATAAAGATCCAAGTAACTCGCCTGCAAATAAACCAAGTAATGTACAGACACCAAGTAAAGCTATTCCGTAAATAACCATATTTTTATAAATAATTAAGTGTGAGTAGAGAAATGCTTAAAGAAATTCCTACTAAGATAATAAATATTCTCAATAATTGATTGGGTAATATTTCAGTAAGTTTTGCTCCCATAAACCCTCCTAAAATTGAGAAAAACATCATATAAAAAACAAATGACCAAACTATAAAATTATTTAAAAAAAATACACTTACAGAAACGAGAGTTATAAATAATGATAATAAAGACTTTATCGCTGAGAGCTGTTTTAAAGAAAAGTCTTTATCTATTGAAAGAACAGATAGCAATGCCAAACCAAGTCCTCCATTGAAATATCCACCATAGGTACTAACAAAAGACAGGCCAATTTTTTGATATACGCCTCTAGGGCTTTGAGATTTCTCTCGCACATTTTGTGGATTAAAAATAAATAATAGAGTTGCCATAAAAATTAAAAAAGGCAAGGCCTTTGTAAAAAATTCATCGGATGTATTTATTAAAAAGAAAGCCCCGCAGACTGAAAAAATTGTTACTAAAAATATCAAAGGCATTATTTTATTCAGGCTGATGGTTGTAAAAGTTTTCTTGAACCCTGCCACAGATCCAAAATATCCCGGCAATATCGCTGCTGCACTGGTGGTATTGGCTAAGACGGGAGATATACCAACATACAGTAGTGCTGGAAGTGTTATGAAGCTGCCTCCGCCAGCCAGAGAATTTAGACCTCCTGCAAAAAATGCAGCTAAACAGACTAAAAATAAACTTGATAGTTCCACATCAACCTTTAGAGACCTTCAACAATAACTAAGTGTCTCTCCGAGGAAATTGAAGAATACTTTAGTGCCCTTTTGTATTCCTCTGAATTATATGCATCTTTCGCACTTTGAAGAGAATCAAATTCTACAACCACTGTTCTATCATACGAAGATCCTTCGTATTTTACTTGCTCCCCACCTCTAGCTAAAAATTTACCTCCATATTTTTGTATAGCTGGTCCTGCAAGTTTTATGTATTCCCCGTAAGTTTCGCTGTCTGTAACGTGACATAATGTTATCCAGTATCCTTTCATAGTTGACTCTTAGTCTAAAGAACAGGCCTTAAAGGTCAAATTTAGAGTTATTATGATTTAACTTGTAATCTTTTGGAGTGCAGAATTGGCTCTGTATAACCACTGGGTTGAGTTCGTCCTTTTACAGCTAAATCTAGAGCAGCAGAAAAAGATATCCCATTAAAGTCAGGACCCATCGCAATATATTCAGGGTCTCCAGCATTTTGCTGATCAACTACTAGTGCCATTTTTTTCATCGTCTCTTCAACTTGGTCCACTGTAATAAGATTGTGATGAATCCAATTAGCTATATGTTGACTCGAAATTCTGCATGTAGCTCTATCTTCCATCAAACCAACATTATTTATATCAGGGACCTTGGAGCAACCTACTCCTAAATCTACCCACCTGACAACATATCCAAGTATGCCTTGGCAATTATTATCAAGTTCAGCTTGAATATCTTCAGATGTTAAGCTTTCAGGATTATCCAGTAATGGAATAGAAAGAATATCTTTTAAGTCAGCTCTTGTTCTTGAGGCTAATTTCTCTTGACGTTCTGAAACAGAAACCTGGTGATAGTGGATAGCATGTAAAGTCGCGGCAGTAGGAGATGGAACCCATGCACAATTCGCACCTGCATCAGGATGCATGGATTTATTTTCATACATTCCTAACATCTCATCAGGCATTGCCCACATTCCTTTACCTATTTGCGCCTTGCCTTTGAAGCCAGTCTCAAGACCGATGTCAACATTCCAATCCTCATATGCGCTAATCCAAGGTTGCTGCTTCATCTCGGCCTTTGGCACTACAGGTCCAGCTTCCATGCTGGTATGAATTTCGTCACCCGTTCTGTCTAAGAAACCAGTATTTATAAATATAACTCTATCGCTGGCTTCTCTAATGCATTCTTTAAGGTTAACAGTGGTTCGCCTTTCCTCGTCCATAATACCAACTTTCACTGTTAGAGGATCTAAGCCCAATTCCTGTTCTACTTTTGAAAATAAATCGCATGTAAACTTAACTTCTTCAGGTCCATGCATTTTTGGTTTTACTATATAAATACTTCCAGTTCTTGAATTAGATTGTTTTCCTTCTTTCAAAAGATCATGCTTGCCTATACAGATAGTAAACATGGCATCCATAATTCCTTCGGGGACTTCATTATTGCTTCCATCGAGAATTGCAGGGTTTGTCATTAAATGACCGACATTTCTTACCAAAAGAACACTTCTTCCCGGGAGAGTAATTTCATGACCATTTTTATCTGAATAATTTCTATCCTCATTCAGAGTCCTTGTCATCTCTTCTCCGCCCTTAAAAAATGATTCTTTAAGATCTCCTTTCATTAAACCTAACCAATTTCGATAACCTAAAGATTTGTCTTCTGCATCTACAGCAGCAACAGAATCTTCAAGATCTTGTATGGCAGTTACAGCCGATTCAACACAAACATCCTTAATATTTGCTGGATCATCTTTGCCTATAGAGTCTTCAGGATCAATTTCAATTTCTATGTGTAAGTTATTGTTTTTAAATAATATACTACTAGGATTATCGGAGTCACCTGTAAAACCTATGAACTGGGATTCATTCTTTAATTCTGTAGAAGATTGATCGCTAGTACTTATCTCAAGACTTCCCTGATTAATTTTAAAACCTGTTACATCGGCATATTTTCCTGAAGATAATGGTACCGAATCATCTAAGAATTTTTTTGAAAATTCTATGACTTTATTTCCTCTAACCGGATTATAAGGTCCTGATTTTTCAGCACCCTCCTCTTCTGAAATCATATCTGTTCCGTAAAGAGCATCATAGAGACTACCCCATCTCGCATTAGTAGCATTTAAAGAAAATCTTGCGTTCATAATAGGTACAACTAATTGAGCACCTGCAACGAGTGCGATTTCTTCATCTACATTTTGAGTGGTTATTTCAAAATCATCTCCTTCTTCCAATAAATAACCTATTTCTTTTAGGAAATTTACATATTCATCATGATTATGTGGAGAGCCTTTTTTTGAAATATGCCAATTATCGATTGTTTTTTGAATCTCAGTTCTTTTTGCTAAGAGTTCCTTATTGCGAGGACCAAACTCATCAAGAACTCGCTCAAAAGATTCCCAAAAAGCATCTGGGCTAATATCCAAACCTGGAAGAAGTTCATCTGTTAGAAAATTATCAAGTTCTTGTGATACCTTCAGACTACCATGTGTAATTCTTTCTGACATTTATTTCCTTGTTTATCGTACTTATGTATCTATGTAAGTATGAGGAATATTACAGTGATAAAGGACATATATAAATAATATTTTTTTTAATGATATTTTGCGATAGCATAGCGAATCAATTCAAAAGATTAAGGGGAACTAAATATGCCAACTATAAATGAAGTGACTACTTTAGAAGTTAAAGATGAAGTAGCAGTCTTAACTCTGAACTCACCTCCAGTAAATGCCTTATCGGCAAATGTAAGAGAAGGCTTGCATAATGGTATAAGTGATGCGCTAAAAGATGATTCAGTAAAATCTATAGTAATTATATGTGATGGAAGAACTTTCATAGCTGGAGCGGATATTACTGAGTTTGGTCAAGCCCCTAAAGGGCCTTCTCTTTATGAAGTTCAAGATATGATAGAAAACTCAACTAAACCTGTAATAGCAGCCATACATGGAACAGCTCTGGGTGGTGGCTTAGAAGTTGCTTTAACTTGTCATTACAGAATTGCTGTTCCTTCTGCAAAATGTGGCCTTCCAGAAGTTAATTTAGGTTTACTTCCAGGTGCAGGCGGTACACAAAGGCTCCCTAGAATTGTAGGTGCCCAAAAAGCTCTTGTGATGATGACTAGTGGAGAACATGTTCCGGCCAATCAATGTCTTGATATGGGCTTAGTTGATGAACTAGCTAATGAAGGAGAGTTAGAAATTGATGCTATTTCTTTTGCAAATAAGATAGTTTCTGAAAGTAGACCTTTAGTGAAGGTTAGAGATGCAGATGAAAAAATTAAATCAGATAAGGGAAATGATGAACTTTTCTCTGAATTTAGAAAATCAATTTTAAGAAAGACTAGAGGATTTCTAGCTCCAGAATACAACATCCAATGTGTAGAAGCTGCGGTTAATCTTCCCTTCGAAGAAGGCATTAAAGTTGAACAAGATTTATTCATGAAACTCATGACGGGTTCTCAATCTGCAGCTCAGAGATATATATTCTTTGCTCAAAGGCAAGTTACAAAAATTCCTGATATTGAAAAAGAGACTCCTTTAAAAGAAATCAATTCAGTAGGTGTGATAGGCGCAGGAACTATGGGTGGTGGCATCTCAATGAATTTTGCCAATGTTGGTATCCCAGTAACAATTATTGAGCAGAGTCAGGAAAGATTAGATAAAGGCTTAGGCATTATCAGAAAAAATTATGAGAACACAGCTGCAAAAGGTCGCATCTCGAATGAACAAGTCGAAGAAAGAATGGCTCTCATAAATGGTCAAACTTCTCTAGATGCTCTTGATTCGCAAGAACTTATTATTGAAGCTGTATTTGAAAATATGGATCTAAAAAAAGATATATTCAAACAATTAGATGGTATCTGTAAAGATGGTGCTATCTTGGCTTCAAACACTTCTGCATTAGATGTGAATGAAATTGCTGCCGAAACTAGTAGACCTGAAGATGTAATAGGGCTTCATTTCTTCAGTCCAGCTAATGTTATGAAACTCTTAGAAATTGTTAGAGGTGATAAAACATCTAAATCAGTTGTAGCGAGTTCGCTAGCAATAGCTAAAAAGATTCAAAAGATTGCTGCTGTGGTAGGTGTATGTCCTGGGTTTGTTGGAAATAGGATCCTTGCTCAAAGACAGAGAGAGGCCAATAAATTGATACTAGAAGGCGCCCTTCCCTGGGATATAGATGATGCTTTATTTGAATTTGGTTTTCCCATGGGTCCTTTTGCTATGTCTGATCTGGCTGGTCTAGATATAGGCTGGAATAAAGAAACTTCTAATGGAGAAACTCTAAGAGATGTTTTATGCGAAGCAGGAAGATTAGGTCAAAAATCAGGAAAGGGTTTTTATGTCTATGACGAAAATAGAAATAAATCACCAGATCCAGAAGTAGAAGCACTAATCAAAAAATTTGGAGAAGATAGACAAATCCAAATGAGAGAGGTTTCAAAAGAAGAAATTCTTCAAAGATGTCTGTATCCAATGATCAATGAAGGATTCAAAATCTTAGAAGAGGGCATGGCCATCAGAGCAAGTGATATAGATATTGTATGGACTAATGGTTACGGATGGCCCGTGTATGAAGGAGGGCCTATGTTTTATGGCAACCTAGTAGGTTACGACAAAGTGCTTGATTGGTTACAAAAAGCTGAAAAAGAGTTGGGTCCTGAATTTAAACCTTCACCATACCTAGAAAGGGTTGTAGCTGAAAAAATAAATATTCTTTAGGAATTAAATGTGAATGAACTTACCCAAAAAAGTGCGGGAGAACTTGCGCACCTTATCAAAAGAAAAGAAGTTTCCAGCAAGGAAGTGGTTGAAGCTCACTTAGATAGAATTAAAGAAGTTAATCCAGAAATTAATGCCATAACAGTAATACTTGAAGAATCAGCACTCGAGATGGCCGCAAAAGCCGATAGTTCTAATACTGATATCGAGGACAAGCCTTTTCATGGTGTTCCCATTACCATAAAAGAAAATATAGATTTTGTTGGAACTCCAACTACGAATGGTCTTCCTCTTCTGGCTGAATCTATGCCTCCTAGAAATGCTCCTTTGGTGGATAGAATGTTAAATGCTGGAGCAATTCCAATTGGCAGGACGAATATGCCTGAAATGGGCATGCGCTTAGATACAGATAATCCGCTTAGAGGTAGGACCTTTAACCCTTGGAATAAGGAAATAACACCAGGAGGTTCAAGTGGCGGTGAGGGTGCTGCTATTGCTTCAGGGATGAGTCCTTTTGGAATAGGAAATGATATCGGCGGTTCATTGAGAAACCCAGCCTATTGTTGTGGCATCACATCTATAAAACCTTCGATAGGCAGAATCCCATTTGTCAGAACCATAGCCCCTTTTGAGGATATGGGTATATCCGGTGCTTTTTTAAGTGATGGACCTATGGCTAGGTCTGTAGAGGATTTGAGAATGGGATTATCGGTTATGTCAGGTAGACATATAGATGATCCTCAATCAATCAATAGTCCGTTAATTGGTGATTTTCCAATCCAGCCAAAAGCAGCCTTAGTTAAAAAGGTAAGTGATATCGAATTACCAGAATCTACACTAAGAGAAATAGATAAAGCCGGTGAAGTTTTGATATCGGAAGGTTGGCAAGTTGATGAAGTGGAGGCACCTGAAGTAGAGAGAGTGCATGAAATTTGGGGAACTATCTTAAATCAAGGTTTGATAGAAGTGCTACCAGAAGAAATATTTAAACCGGAAACAGTTGCATATCTAAAAAGAACCAATGACGCTAATTTATTGGAGATGACACTTGATCAAGCCTTACTTGAAAGAAGAAGATTAAGAAGATTATGGTCAGCTTTCTTAACAAAATATACTGTCTGTATTGGGCCTACTTGGTCTAATTTACAATGGCCAATTGATACCGACCTAGATCCTGATAAAGGAGACGAAGCATTAAGACAGAGTTTTATGTTTATTGCTCCAGGAAACTGCTTAGGAATTCCTTCCGTTGCATTGCCAATGGGAGTGGACAATGGTCTACCTACAGGTATTCAGATTTATTCAGAATTATATAGAGAGGATCTGTGTTTAAGTGCAGCTGAACTTATACAAAAACAAGTTCCATGCCCTACTCCTATTGATCCAGTCTAGTCGTATACAACCTTTTCAAGGATAAGACTTAAATCACTTACGCTTTGCCTATAACGATCCTCGTGTATACGCTCATTATTACCATGTATGCCTGAACTTTCATTTCCTTCGTAAATATAAGTATTAAATCCATAGCTGGCTATGCCTATACCTCTAGAAAATCTACTATCTGTAAATCCTGTGCTTACAGATGGTGAGAGTTTTGAACCAGGGTAATTCGTACTTATAAAGTCCTCAATTGCTAGATAAAGCTCGGAGTTGGTAGGCGATGAGCCTGGAAAACCTAACATAAGAGGTTCAACCTCAACTCCAGTATATTTTATAAGATCCTCTATCTGTTGTATAAATTCTTCAGGTTTATTATCCGGCAATATTCTGCAATCTATTTCCGCCCATGCCGTGGGAGGAACTACATTTATTTTTACACCTCCATTCATTCTTGTAAGCGAGCAAGTATTTCTAGTTAATGCATGAGAAGAAGGCGAAAATTCTTGCAGCTCCTTCATAAAGATTGGATCCTGGATCATATTCTTAATGTCCTTATATTTGCTTTTAAAAGGTTCTTCTAATCCATCAGATCTATCTGAAAATACTCTATCAACTTCCGGTATGATTCTAGGATCAAAAGGACTATTCCATATGATATTCAAAGCTTCTACTATTCTTGAAACTGAACTTGTTGTCCTTGGTGAAGAGCCGTGACCAGGCTGATCTACAGAATTAAGTCTTAGCCAGACAGGAATCTTCTGAGTTACCTCGATGCTAAATCCAATCCCATCTTTTGATCTAAAGCCACTACCGCCTTCATTCAATAATAATTCAGCACCTTCAAATGCTTCTGGTCTATTCTCAACAAGCCATCCCATTCCATACTTTCCACCAGATTCTTCATCAGCTGCTGCTATATAAATTATATCCCTATTGAGAGACTTGTTTGATCTGTGCAGTTTAAGAAAGTTGGCTAAGTGCGAGATGCCTAATCCCTTCATGTCTAAAGCGCCTCTACCCTGTATGTAACCATCTACTATCTCACCAGATAGAGGATCAAAATCCCAATATTCTTCATTTGCTGGTACTACATCAGAATGATGTAAAAGGATAAGAGCTGGTTTATCACCTCCCTTTATTCGCGCCCAGATATTTCCTCTTGTAGGGGCACTTTCTGCAGAATCATATTCAATACCTTCTTCATCGAATATTTTTGCCAAGAAATCTACTGCTCTTGATTCATTACCCGGAGGGCTAATGGTATCTACTTTTAGGTATGCTTGAAGCAATTTAACCGCTTCATTTTCTAATTCTTCATCTGCAAGAGTTAAGGCAGAAAAAACATAAAGGGTAAGTATCGAAAAAATTATTTTTATCATACTAGTTACTTATAAATTTTTGATGAAAATCAATAATATCAGGATCCACTAGCGCATCGGAAACTTTTAGCTCTCGTTGCAGATGCAAAGAACTTAGATTCTTACAGCGACTCAGGGCAACATAAGCTTGTCCCGTTGCAAAGGCTCCAGCACCTAAATCTACAGAACAGCTTTCAAGAGTTAAGCCCTGAGACTTATGAATAGTAACTGCCCATCCTAATTTGATAGGAAATTGTTTAAATGATGAGATGACTTCCTCTAAAACCTCATCAGAATCCTCATCGTAAGTAAATCTAACTTTGTTCCAAGCTTCACGTTCTACTTTGTGTGTTTTTTTATTTATTTTTACTTTGATATATTTTTTCTTCTTATCCAGGCACTCAGATATTGTCCCAAGGGTTCCATTTACCCATCGGCCTTCAGGATCGTTTTTTATGAACATTACATTTGCACCAACTTTTATCTTGAGCTCTCTCGGGGCAGGTAAATCATTTTCATTTAGCTCTCCAGTTTCTTTAGATTTTATAATTTCCTCTTCTCCTTCAATATGACCTAATTTATATTCATTTAATTCTTCTGCTCTTTTTTTTCTCGAGGTGAGTGTCATGAAAAATTCTGACTCGAGCGTTGGATCAAAACAATTTGAATTAATTTGATCGATAGTTACATCTAGATCTTTTCCAATTCGGATATTATTTAAAAGCTCACAAAACCTTTGATCTTCTTCCTGTCTAAAAGATTCCGTAAGTTCAAAATAACTTATTTTTTTCATGTCTTTATATGAATGCGCATCAAAGAAATAAATAGAATTATACTTCTCATAAATTATCCTCTCTTCACTCTCTTTAATTATGGGTGGTAGTTGAAATAGGTCACCGCAAGCCAGAACATGAATGCCACCAAACGGCTCTTCAGAGTTTCTATGTATCTGAAGAGATTGAGATATCGCATCAAGCATTGGTGCTCGAACCATAGAAACTTCATCAATTATCAATAATTCTAAATTCCTGAGTAGTTTCCCAAATCTAGGATCTTTAGATTTTGTAATCAAAGGAATAGTCTCAAAACCAATCCTAAAGGCGGAATTAATTGTTGTACCACCTATGTTTAAAGCAGCAATCCCAGTAGGAGCTACAACCATTTTTTTTAATGACAATTGATTTTTTACTCTTTCAAGAAGAGTTGTTTTTCCAGTTCCAGCGGCACCTGTTAAAAAAATAAATTGTTGTTCAGAGTCATCTGAAAGCAAATCTATTATTTCATCCTGAACTTTATCAAATGACATATTGACCCTATGAATCTAATTTATCCATACTGTCGATTGCCCTTTCCATTTGCCTTTCACGTGTTGAATATTCATTTACAGATTTCTGCAACGCATCGACTTTCTTCATAAGATCTTCGGTAGAACCGCTAAACTTTTCAAATTCTTTTTTCAGTTTTCCAAACTCATTCATGATTTCTCCAGCTCTCTCATTAAGGGCTAAGGTTCTAAAACCCATATGCACACTTATAAGATAAGCCGCAAGAGAATTAGGTCCCATTACAAGGACTCTGTAATCTCGAAAAATTATCTCCCTTATATTATCCAAAGAATCTATGGTTTGCATTAGACTCTCGCTGGGAATATACATAACACCAAGATCAACAGTAATACCCGATTGAATATACTTTTCTTTTATATCTGAAGCATCTTTAAGTACATGTCTTCGAATATCATCTCTGGTTTTTTTAACTTGTTTCTCATCACCTGAATCGCTAGCATTGAGAAAGTTATCAAATAGAGCTGAGGGGAATTTGGCGTCTATAGGGAGAACAAGGCCTTCAGGTAGCTTTATGATAAATTCAACGCGTTTTCCACTACCAGGAATGACCTCAGCATTACTCTCATACTGATTAGAATGGAAAATATCTTTGATGATTGATTCTAAAGACCATTCTCCAAATTTTCCCGCTAAGGTTCCACCAGATAAATAACGATTTAATTTACTAAGTGGTTCATTGAAAGACTGAATATCTTTAGAGAGTTCACCAATCGTGGTTCTCTGGGTTTCTATTGAGTGGTCTATTCCTTTGAGAAAGTCATCAGACTGATTAGTGTCATTACTATTTTTAAAAGTGTTAAAAAAGATTAAACCAATTACGATTACTAATAAAATGACAATTAAGATATCCATGCATATACAGCCTAAAAGTTACTATCTAAAAAATCAATTAGCTCAACAGTTCTTAATAGACCTGAATAAAAATTTTTTTGAATCCAATATCATAATTTTACATTCCCGGTTTCATAGCCAAGGTCTTGAAGGTTATCTTCATGGATAGATTTATTAATTCTATATTTTGAAATAAAGAACAAAGAAATAGGAGCGATAACAAAGAGTAAAGAAGTTGAAAAGATTGCAAGAGAGGTTACTGCTTCTCTCTTCTCTTCAATAGAGATCTCCTCTCCAAAGCCAGCCAATGAAAGGAGTACTCCTGATAGTAAAATACCGACTCCTCCAAGAATTTTACCTGACAGACCATTAACAGAAATGATTAATCCCTCGGATCTAGCATGAGTATTTTTTTGATGATCCTCTACTACATCTGAAAACATAGAACTAAAAACAATACCATTTATTACCCGTACACCTGCCATGAAGGCTGAATGCGTGGCATATAGATAAAAAAGTAAACCAAGCAGTGGTAAGGCAAGTCCTGCTTCTGGAAGTATATTGGTTCCAAATTCAATATCGATTATTCTTAAGATGGTCAAGGAAGGTCCTATTGTTATCATGATACAAGTAAGCACAAGGACCGTTCTCTTCTTGTCCTTATTTTTTAGGAGTTTGTTTGCGCTTAATGCCGCTATGAATGCCCCAGGAATAGTCAAAGCTAAAATTAAAGTAAACACGTCCGGCTTCCACAACCAAAAGAAATTAATCATATAAATACTAAAGACACTTGATAAAGATCCTACTATTCCGAATAAAGATGTACCGATAATTAAATTTCGCCAAGAATCATTTTTCCAAAGAGAAATGAGTCCTTTTATAACTCCTATATTTCTTGTTTCGTCATTTAATGTAGTCTTTTCAAACTGAGATTCGATATTTCGTAATCTAAAGACTGAATATAGGCTTGTTACCAAAAAAAGAGTAATGACGATCAAAGATACGGCTTTGTAACCATTCTCTTGATTCCAATTGTCTCCAAATATAGTAGCAATGGAGGAGTAAAATATGACAGTACCTAAAATGCCAAAGTTATTATCTCTGGCATGAAGTAAATTTCTTTGCTCATAGCCCTTTATCATTTCTATTCCTAAAGATGCTCTTGGAATAAAAAACATAGTACTGCTAATCCTAGTTATGATTATGAATAGTAAAAGTTGAGAAAACAAAGCAAATTGACTACTTCCAAGCCGGACATTAAAGAGAAGGAATATGCCCAGAGCGAAACCAAATAAACCAAATGCCATATAAGGAATTCTTCTACCAAAACGAGTAGCACTTCTATCAGATATGCCTCCAATCATGGGGTCTGTAAAAGCATCCACAAATAATGATAGAGCAATCCCCAAACCACATAAAAAAGGATCTAACCCTAAAACTTGATTATAAAAATAAAGCAGAAACATGGACAAGAAAGCCTCCGAAGCTGCCCCGCCTGCAGAGCTTACTGCAAATGTATTGAGGTACTTCTTTTGGAGGTCTTGCACTTTGTTAACTGTAACTGCTTTTTAGAAAATATATAAAACTAAAATGCTGGAGCGAGATACGAGAATTGAACTCGTCTCTCAACCTTGGCAAGGTTGCGTAATACCACTATACCAATCTCGCTTGATGAATCTCTGTTAAGCAGGAAGAGAAGTATACACGAAAGATTTTTTGATTTTCTATGTTCTTTAATAAGAAATTAGTCAGATTTATAAACTTCCTTTATGCCTAGTCGTGCCTTGACCTCATCTGCTTTTTCTTTTGCATTCATAAACTCATGAACTAACTGATCAAGGGTATCTTCATTTTTCTTATAATCTTGACGAAAGGCAAGTCCTAAGCCTCCAAATAAGAATGTCAAAAAGCCTAGCCCATAAGTAAATTCGTTTTGCGCATTATTTAATAAAACCAAGATAAAAAACAATAAAAGGATGCTAAATAAGATAGGTATAACGATGATATTTTTTTTACTATTACTTTGAAGTCGATTAACTTCATAAAATCTGTCATTCACCGATTTAAGATTAATTATAGCTTCAATATCCTCTCTGACTTGATCGGAAGAGTACCCCCCCACATTGTTCATGTGATCCAAAATAGATTTAATTATTTGATTATATTCAGTTGAGTCTACAGATTGTGTTAATGGACTTATGCCCTTTTTTTCAAGTTGTTTAATTAAAGAACTTCTTTGTTTTTTATCAAGTTTATTCATCTATCTCCCCTGATTATATTTATCTCTTAAAAGATTTTTTTGCACTTTTCCCATAGCATTTCTTGGCAGTTCGTTAGTAAAGTAAATTTGTTTTGGGACTTTAAATCCTGCCATTTGTACTTTCATATCACTAATGATATTTTCTTCTAATAAATTGGACTCTTCATCTCTAACTATTACCGCAACGACACGTTCACCAAAATCAGCATCTTCTAGACCGATAACTGCAGACTCGTGAACACCTGCTATTTTATCAATAAATGATTCAACCTCTTTGGGATAAACATTCAATCCTCCGGTAATAATCATATCTTTATTTCTTCCAACAATAATTAAGTAACCATCTTGATCAAAATAACCTTGATCTCCAGTATTGAAATAATTATCTGAACTAAAATCTTCATTAGATTTTTGAGCGAGTTTCCAATAACCTTTAAATACATTTGGCCCTTTTACTTGAATATTTCCAATTTCGTCCACTCCAACTGGTTTATCGTCATTATTAACTATTCTAACCTGTTGCCCTTCAAGCGGTAATCCAACCGTTCCGGATTTTCTTTTACCGTTTATAGGATTAGAGCTAATAATGTTTGTTTCAGTCATGCCATATCTTTCAAGGATTTTATGACCCGTTATCAAGTTAAAGTCCACAAATGTTTCTTCTAAAAGTGGAGCAGAGCCTGAAATAAAGATCCTCAAATTTCGAGTTACTTTTGAGGTGAGACCTTTATTATTAATTAATCGAGTGTAGTAAGTTGGAACACCCATCATTACTGTACATTTAGGCAATTGAGTTAAAACCTCATCAACTTCAAAGCTATCTAACCATAACATCTTTGAACCTGATAAAAATACACACCCAAGAGCAACAAACAAACCATGTACGTGATAAATAGGAAGAGCATGAAGTAAGCAATCATTTGCTGTAAATTTCCAAGCATCTTTCAGTGACATGGCATTCGAACCTATATTTCCGTGAGTCAACATAATGCCTTTAGGCCTTCCAGTTGTTCCAGAAGAATAAAGTAAAGCTGCTGTATCCTCTTCCGAACAATCTACAACTTCATGAATGCCTGCCAATTTAATCGCTTGTATAGAATCTTCATCTTGAATTTGAATAGTAAAAACATGATTAGGTGGATGTTTTAGATTGAGAGAATCAACTTTTTCATAAACCTCTTTTTCGCAAATGAATAAAGCGGGGTTTGCATCCTCCAATAGGAAGGATAGCTCGTTGTCTTTATAGGCGGTATTAAGAGGATGGAAAATTAAGTTAGCACGCAAACATGCAAGATATAAATAAAGAACCTCAGGTGATTTATTTACTTGAACTGATACTCTATCGCCAGGTTTTAAACCTAAATTTGAAAATCCGTTTGCATATTGGGATGACTGATCTTCTAAATCTTTGTAAGTAAGAATTGAACCATCCTTGAGCTCGATACAAGGTCTGCTCAAATCTTTTGGAAAGCCTTCTCTATATTTTAAGTAGAGATTCTCCATTGCAATTTTTAACGCGCAGTTTGTCCATCATCAATTTTTATACAGGTCCCTGTAACGCACTCAGATGAAGGCGATACTAAGAACAGTAATGTAGAATCCATTTGTTCAGGAACACAGATTCTTTTTCTAGGGAGACCTTTACTGACATCACCTATTCTTTCTAACATTTTGTCAGCCATCTCTGAATGAAATATACCAGGTGCTATAGCGTTTACATTTATGTGATGTCTAGCCCACTCTACAGCTAGAGACTCAGTCATTCTTACAATAGCCGACTTTGTAGTTGAATAAAGAACCGCTGCAGAATTAGGACCGGTATTAAAAGCCGCCATAGAAGAGATATTTACCATCCTGCCTGGTTTTTCACTTTTTATAAGTCTCCTTGCAACTTCGTTTGAGAGAAGATAAGGGCCCACTAAATTTGTGTCTATGACTCCATCAATCAAAGCTTCATCCTGTTTGATCGCCCATTGAGCATCAACCATACCGGCATTATTTATAAGCGTATTAATCAAGCCAAGTTGATTCTCAACTATATCAATGCAATTACGGATACTATCTCGATCCATTACATCTAATGGTACTACAGCGCATTCTCCACCTGCATTCCTTATTTCTTTCTCTAGTGCTTCTAATTTCTCAACTCTTCTTGCAGCTAGAGCTACCTTTGCTCCGCAGCCCGCAAGAACTTTAGAAAAACGATATCCTAAGCCTGAAGAAGCACCAGTCACTAAAGCAACTTGGCCACTAAGGTCTACAGAAAAGTTTGGTGTTGAAAATTCACTCATATTTGTCCCCTTATTCTTTATTAATAGATAATTTATACGCACTAAATTATGCAAAATCTCTACTTTTAGGTACTATGTTGACTATTCCCGCCCTACTAAACAACGAAAATACCTAAATTATGAGTATACAAAATAAAATAGAGCAGGCAACTACAGTTATAAAACCCAGCAGAGAAGAAGCTGAAGAAGCCGTTAGAACCCTAATATGTTGGACTGGAGATGATCCCGACAGAGAGGGTCTCGTTGAAACTCCGAAGAGAGTCGTAAAAGCTTACGAAGAATTTTTTGAAGGATACGATATGGATCCTGAAGAGGTATTGCAAAAAACTTTTGAGGAAGTTCAAGGTTATGATGATGCGGTCATTGTCAGAAATATTAGAGTTGAGTCGCATTGTGAACACCACATCGTGCCCATTATTGGCGTAGCTCATGTTGGTTACATCCCAAATAATCGTGTTGTTGGAATAAGTAAACTTGCAAGAGTTATTGAAATTTTTGGCAAACGTCTGCAAACGCAAGAAACAATGACAGCCCAGATAGCGGATACAATCCAAAAGGTCCTAGAACCGAAAGGTGTAGCAGTAGTTGTTGATGCAAGTCACCAATGTATGACCACTAGGGGTATCCATAAAACTGAATCAAGCACTATTACTAGCAGAATGCTAGGTGCTTTCAGGGATAATCCCGAAACTAGGTCTGAATTTATGAATCTTATTAATAGTCCCAAGGACTTTTAAAATTTAAAAAAATATATATATTTTTTTAACCATTTTTTTGGATGATTTCGATATAAATTTGCATTAATATTCAGTCAAAGGGGGATTTAATGGCTATTAATACAGAAAGTTTTGATTTTGATCCTGATTATCTCAGGAAGAAGTACAGAGAAGAAAGAGATAAGCGTCTCAGACAAGACGGTAATGAGCAATATCAAGAAGTTTCTGGGGAATTTTCTTACTTTGTTGAAGATCCTTACATTGATGATGCACTAGAAAGAGAGGCCATCAAAGATGAAATTGAGGTTGTGGTTATTGGTGGAGGTTTTGGAGGAATGCTAGCAGGCGCTAGACTAAGAGAAGCTGGCATAGATGATTTCAAAATCATAGAGAAAGGTGGCGACTTCGGCGGCACATGGTATTGGAATAGATATCCCGGAGCCTCTTGTGATATCGAGTCATACATCTACTTTCCATTACTAGAAGAAACAGGATTCGTTCCTAAGCAGAAATATACTAATGCACCTGAAACCCTAGAATATTGCAGAGTTGTTTGTGAAAAGTTCAAACTTTATGAAAATGCACTTTTGCAAACCGAGGTTATTTCAACAGATTGGGATGAAGAGTCATTAAGGTGGATTATTAAAACTAACAAAGGTGATGAATTAAAAGCTAGATTCGTAGTACATTCCAATGGCCCTCTTAACAGGCCTAAACTCCCAGCCATTAAAGGTATAAATGACTATAAAGGTCATACATTTCATACTAGTAGATGGGACTATCAATACACTGGAGGATCTTCGCATGGAGATCTAACAGAGCTTAAAGATAAAAAAGTAGCAATAATCGGAACTGGGGCTACTGCAGTGCAATGCGTACCTCATCTCGGTGCAGCAGCTGAAAAACTATATGTATTCCAAAGAACTCCGTCTTCTATTGATGTAAGAAATAATCAACCAACAGACCCTGAATGGATTTCCACACAAAAACCTGGGTGGCATGATGAAAGGAGAAAGAACTTTGAAACTCTCCTCACCGGCGGAATGGTCAAGGAAGACTTAGTTTCTGATGGATGGACAGAGGCATTTAGACTTCTTTTTGGTAATCTTAGACAGCAAGCACCTTCCAAATTAAAGATGGTTGGATTTGCGCTATCAGGTATTTTTTCATCTAAAATGTATAAAGTCGGCTTTAAATCTTATATGACAGGAAAAGTTACAGAAGCTATAGACTTAAGAAATGCTATGCAAATGGCTGACTTTCAGAAAATGGAAAAAGTTAGAGCTAGAGCTGATGCAGTCGTGGAAGATAAAGAGACTGCTGAATCACTGAAACCCTACTACAATCAATTCTGTAAGCGTCCCTGCTTTCATGATGAGTATCTCAAGACTTTCAATAACCCCAATGTTGAATTGGTGGATACTGATGGAAAAGGTCTCGAAGAAATATCTGAAAACGGCATAATATTCGAAGGTAAAGAATATGAGGTTGATTGCATAATTTTTGCTACCGGTTTTGAAGTTGGAACTGACTATAGTAGAAGAGCGGGTTATCAGATACATGGAGTAGATGGAATGACTGTATCTAAGAAGTGGGAAAATGGACTCGCTACATTTCACGGTATGCACAGTAGAGGTTTTCCAAATTCTTTCTTTTTCGGACCAGCGCAATCAGGTTTCACAGCTACATATACATATTCTCTTGACGAACAAAGTATTCATTTAGCTCACATTTTGAAAACTGCAAAAGATAAAGGTGCAACCAGAATTGAAGCTTCTGAAGAAGCTGAGGAAAATTGGATCAATACCATAATCGATAAAGCTAGACTGACAGCTGATTTTCAGGAGAACTGTACTCCTGGCTATTACAATAATGAAGGTAAAGTAAATCAAATGCCTCAAAATAACACTTACGGAGGCGGTCCCATAGAGTTCTTCGCTCTCATGGAAAAATGGAGATCTAAAGGAAATTTAGAAGGCCTCGAACTGAGCTAATTATTGTATAAACTAGAAATACTCCATCACCCATACAACCCAAATGATTTAGAGGAAATATTTGTTATTAATCAGGCTAATATCCCTGAAGTTGGTAATATTGATAACATCGATAGGCTTAAACGTTTAATCGATTGGAGCTGTCATTTAATAGTTGCAAAAGACGAGGAAATAGTTGGATTTATCATCCTGATGAGAGAAAATCAGAGTTACGAATCTCTCAATTATGAATTCTTTAATTCTCAAGGATATCCTTTTTTGTACGTTGATAGAATTGCAATTAAAGAGGAACATCGACGTAAAGGATTGGGACAGATGATTTACTCAAAGACTATTGAGATAGCTAAAAATTTAAACTTACCGACATGTTGTGAAGTTAATACCCTGCCAAAAAATGAACCTTCCTTAGCTTTTCATTATTCATTTGGTTTTGAAGATGTTGGTACTAAGGACTATGAAGACCATAGCGTAGTTTATCTTAGGAAATCTCCTAATTAAGGTCATCCTTGAAAAAATTAATCAAACCAACACCTGTAATTATTAGAAGGCAACCAACTAGCATTGTGTAAGTTATTGCCTCATTTAAAAAAAGATTAGCCCACAACATTCCAGAAACAGGCACAATAAGCACAACAGTCGAAGCCTTGACCGGCCCTACTCTCTTTATCAATATTACATAACCCATGTAAGCCAAGCCAGTACATAAAAAGCCTAAAAGAAAGACACTCAAAAGAACTTCATTTTGATGACTGAAATGTAATCCACTTTCTAAAAACGTAAAGGGAAAAACAAGGAAAGTTGCTACCAGTAAAGTCATAGAAGCTAAATAAGTTGCATCAATTTCTTTAGTAGTAAATATATAGTTAGAGCTGAAAGCATAAAAGAAAGATGCCAAAAGACAGAGTACAAGCGCAAATAATGAAAATTCTAAAGATTCATATCCGACAAATATAAACAAACCAACCATGCCTATAAATATGCCGAGCAATTGAGTGAAATTAGAGCTTAATTTTAACCAAAGACTGGCAATAATGAAGGCAAATAGAGGAGTTGTACCATTCAGAACAGACATAGTGCCTGCATTCAAATCGATTGCTGCTCTAGAAAAAAGATAAAAAGGTACAGAGGCATTAATACAAGCTAAAAAGAGAATAGAAGGAAAATCTTCTCTGATATTTTGAAGATGCTGTCTAGTAATAAAGAATGGACTTAGTATCAATGAGGCTATCAATAATCTAGAGAAAACTAAAGTTATAGGACCAACTTCTGGTGCAGAAACCTTTATAAAAAGAAAAGACGACCCCCATGCGATGCCAATTGCAATAATTAAAGACCAGTCAATAACTGCACTTTTATACATTTATAAAATTAATTTTTCTTACTAAAGAATCCTAGTAAGGTCGATCTCCAATGATAGTAACTCTTTCAACCTTTCTGACATTTGGCCAATAATCAGAATTTGCATAATGCTGGCATGCTCGATTATCCCAAAAAGCTATTGAATTATCTTGCCAAGCAAACCGGCACTGGTATTCAGGTATAGAAGCTCGTGAATATAAGAAATTTAACATCTGCTGAGATTCTTCAGGATCCCAGTCTTTAATGTATTGGGTAAAGGCAGCATTTACATAGATAACCTTCTTTTTTGTATCTGGATGAGTTCTTATAACTGGATGCTCTGGCATGGGATATTGTTTATTGAAGGCTTCTATCTCTTCGTCAGATTTACCCTCTTTAATGAGCCTATTTCTAAAATTTGCAAAATCATGAACTGCTATAGCACCTTCGAGTTTCTCTTTAATTTCTTCACTAAGATTATCGTAAGCTGCATACATATCTGCAAATAATGTATCTCCTCCATGTTCTGGTTTTTCTATCATTCTTAAAACTGAACCTAAAGAAGGTTCCATCCTCCAAGTAACATCTGAGTGCCATGTGTTCTCTCTTCCTTTACTTTTTTCATTGTGAGTTATGACCAATACTTCTGGAAAACTTTCTTTTTTTGGAGCAAAAGGATGAATTTCTAATTCGCCAAAATTTTTTGAAAAGTTAATATGTTGTTCTGTAGAGATATCCTGATCTCTAAAAAAAATAACTTTATAAACTAATAGTGCTTCATAAATTAAGGCTTTTGTCTCTTCTTCAAGAGTCTTGGATAAATCGACGCCGAGAATTTCTCCTCCTATTGTTGGACTCAACCTATTAACTATGAAAGGTAAGTTTCTTTGTTCAAAAGTATCTGGATTAAAGTCATTCATAATTTTCTCCCTGTTCATAATCATCAACAAGCTTTCTTATCTTGTCAATCTGAAGTTTAGGTTCATCATCAGAATAAGGCAGCATATTCTGAAATGTCCAAACTGGATTAGGCCATGCATCATCATCTATATAACGCGCGATGACATGGGTATGTAGCTGAGGTACAAGGTTTCCTAGACTAGCGACATTCATTTTATGAGCACTAAAAATTTCAGACATATGTCTTGAAATGTAATTGCACTCAGCTTGATAAGCAATCTGCTGCTTGCTATCAAGATCAAAAAGTTCACTGACTCCTGAAATTTTTGGAACTAGTATTGCCCATGGAAAATTTGAAACATTCATTAGTAAAACCCTAGACAAAGGAAGTTCCCCTATCAAAAATGTATCTGTTTCGAGCCTCTGGTCTAATTTAAAATCCAAAGCTATCTATGAGACATTTCTTTCTTTGCCTTCCCAATAAGGTGCTCTTAAATCCTTTCTAAGGATTTTCCCAGAGGGGTTCCTTGGCAATTCGTTAATATGCTCTACAGTTTTAGGACATTTATATCCAGCTATTTGTGTCCTGACGTAAGAAATTACCTCAGCTTCATCAAGAGGTTCTCCTTCAGTCTGAACAATAAAAGCTTTAGTAGCTTCACCCCATTTATCATCAGGTATTCCAATAACTGCTGCATCTGCAATTTGCGGATGACTGAGCAGAGCATTTTCAACCTCAGCTGGATAAATGTTTTCTCCTCCTGAGACAATCATATCTTTTACTCTGTCGTGTATATATAAAAAACCTTCATCATCAAAATAACCCACATCTCCTGAATAGAACCAACCATCTTTTATAGCTTCCGCCGTTGCTTCTGGTCTATTCCAATAACCTTTCATGTTTAATTCAGATTTGATTATCACTTCCCCTACCTCGCCAACTGGCACGTCATTGTCGTCAGAGTCCACAACTCTCAAACCGACACCCTTTGCTGCCTTACCACAAGATCTTAACTTTCCTCTAGAGATTTCATGATCTTCAGGATATAAAAAAGTTATTGCTCCATTAGTCTCAGTAAGTCCATAAACTTGCCAAAAGTTACATTTCATTAAATCCATAGCTTTTAGAAGTGTGTCGTCAGTTATTGGGGACGCACCATAAATAACCGTTTCTAAGGATGAAAAGTCAGTATTAGCTGATTCAGGATGTTGAATTAAGAACAGTATCACTGCAGGCACAAAGATAGTATGTTGTATCTTCTCTTGTTCTATTAGCTTGAGAATCAAACTTGGATCTACCTCAGGGATGATGATACTTTTAGCCCCAGTCACCATACCAGCTATGCCCATGTTAGTTCCGGCGACATGGAAGATAGGCATGCAAACAAGATTTACACCACCTTCTTCTATATCCCTATACATGGCTTCTTCATTCACTATGAAACAAGCGCTAAAGTTATCATTCGTTAATTGAACTCCCTTAGGATGTCCAGTAGTGCCTGAGGTGTACAGTTGTATAACATCATCATTGCCATTACTCTCCAACATTGGATCCTTATCCTCAAACGAATCTCTCCAACTGGTAAAATCTTGCCATTTGTCGTGATTTCCTCCAACTGTGATAATTTTCTTAACTGTCGGAATTTCATCTATTATTTCCTCAATTAATCCAAAAAACTCCGGTCCTACAAATAGAACTTCACTTTGGGAATCATTCAAGATGAAGGCAACTTCGGGAGGAGCAAGTCTCCAATTGACTCCAACTGTTACGGTTCTTGATTTGAAAGTTCCATACATAAATTCAAAAAAGATGTCAGAGTTTTTACCTAAGTAAGCAACTCTTGAATCAGGTTTACAACCCTCTTTTATCAATCCTTGAGCAACCTTATTAGAAAAACTATCTAATTCCTTAAAAGTTGTTTCTTTATCTTCAAATTTATGAGCTATCTGCTCGCCAGACTTTTCGACTCTCCATCGAAAAATTTCAACCATTGTTTTTTCATACGGTATTTCCATTTTTCTCTCCTATATCCAACCTAAAGGTTTAAGCTTATCATTTACGAAACTCTCAGGAACCTCTTCTAAAGCTGTACCTAGAGTATCGTTCCACCTATTCAAAAATCCAAATAGAGAAATTACAGAAACAATATCGACAATCTCCTTTTTGGAATAGTACTTACTTAAGTTATCAAAATGCTCTTGATTAGAGTTATTTGGTACCTTTCCAGCTGCAAAAGCTAAATCGAGTAAAGCTTTTTCTGAGTTACTAAATTCCTCACTATCCGAATAGTTAAGAATATCAGCAATTTTCTTTTCTTCAATGCCAGCCCTTTCCGCGCCATGTGATGTATGTGCTTGACAGTATTTGCATCCAGCGGACAAGCTTGATGCCAAAGCAATCAATTGTTTGGTACCCGCATCAAGGCCATCTGATTGAAAAACGGCACCTGCTAAACCTGAAAATGCCTTCAGTAATTCTGGTCTTTCGGACATTGTTAAGTGGGCATTTGGTAAATATCCCATAAAAGACTCTACCATCTTGAAAAGCTCTTCAAATTCTTCAAGGCTCTTTCTATCTGTATCACCTATAAACGTTGTTTGTATTTTTTCCATATTTCTTTGAAATCCTAATCTTTATCTCAACTTGAATTCTCTATTGACTCTAGCTCTCTAAATTCATGTTCTATGGATAAATCTATCAACTTCCTCCATAAAGGTTCTGAAATGGAAGAACTTAGTCCACAAGATTCTCCAAAACTAGTTACTTTAGATATTACATCCTCTATTCTTTGTTTATCAATTATCAAGTTTTTATCATTTTTAACTAAAGCAGCCATTTCAATACACTTTTGTCTTCTTGCAAGTAATAAGACGAGTTCTTTGTCGAGAAGATCTATTTCCTCCCTTACCTCTTTCATAGTGATGGTCATAATTTTTTTGTTTTTATTAATAATAGATTATATTACTTATTTATCAGCTTAAAGAATATATGAATATTGACTTGATTTATGAAAATTATTAAAGAATTAGAAGATTTACAGCCGGAGATGCAAAATTGGAGAAGAGATATACACGCTCACCCAGAAATAGCTTTTGAAGAGCACAGAACCGCAAAAATTGTTGCGGATAAATTAGAGAGTTTTGGTATAGAAGTTGAGACAGGAATAGCTGGCACAGGAGTTGTAGGCACTCTAAAAAAAGGTAAAGGTAATAGATCGATAGGTTTGAGAGCTGATCTAGATGCTCTTTTAATCCATGAAACTAATGATTTTGAACATAAGTCACAAACACCTGGAAAAATGCACGCCTGTGGCCATGACGGACATACAACAATGTTATTGGGTGCTGCTAAATATTTAGCAGAAAAAGGTAATTTTGATGGAACTATAAATTTTATTTTTCAACCTGCTGAAGAGAATGAAGGGGGAGGAAAGGTTATGGTAGATGATGGTCTTTTTGAGAAGTATCCTGTAGAAGCTGTTTTTGGTATGCATAATATCCCTGGTATGCCTGTAGGTTCATTTGCAGTTAAGCCTGGACCTTTCATGGCATCCTTTGATATTTTTAACTTAAAAATTATAGGTAAAGGTGGTCATGCTGCAATGCCTCAAACAACAATCGATCCGATAATAATTGGAACTAAAATTGTTGATGCTTATCAATCTATTGTAAGCAGGTATATAGATCCTCAAGAACCAGTGGTTCTAAGTGTGACTCAATTCCATGGAGGAGATGCATATAATGTAATTCCAAATGAAATTGAAATTAAAGGCACTGTGAGATGTTTCTCAACAAAAGTTCAAGCTTCCATAGAAAAACAAATGGAAAATTTAACGTCTTCAATTTGCTCTGCTTATGGTGCCACATATGAATTCGAATATCAGCATAGGTATCCTCCAACAATAAATAGCGCTGAAGAAGTCGAAATTTCCTTAAAAGTGATGAAAGAAATCTCTGATGAGAACATGATCAATAAATCGCCTTCACCAAGTATGGGATCAGAAGATTTTGCCTTTATGCTTCAAGAGAAGCCAGGTAGCTATATTTGGATTGGAAATGGAGATGGAGAAGGATCTTGTATGCTTCATAATCCTGGTTATGACTTTAATGATCAAATATTGCCTATTGGAGCGACGTACTGGGTAAATATGGCTGAAGAGATTCTATCTCCAATAAATTAATTTTCATTCTCCTTTCTTAAAGGGTTTTGACCATAGGCATTGTTGGGCCCTCCGGCTTCACACATAAAATAAATATACGCAAAAAGAGTGAAAATTGACAGGAAGCCTAAAGATTGTGGAAGAAAAATAGGTACTATTTGAAGAGTAAAATACCACCAACCTGACTTGCCGATATCATGAAACCTCCTGATAGATAGAGATATCTGTGGGATAGCTGTTACCAGGATGGCATAACCAATTGATGAGTTGAAAAAGACCTGTAGGAAATTTTCCTCATTGAGTGACGATAATTTACTTTCTAAATTTTCAGCAGTGAAATTTAATACCAGAAGACAAAGCATTATAGAAAATAGAAAGAACCACCAAAATTCAGATCTAGAAGATCTTCCTTTAAAGTCAAGACATCTCAAGTAGCCTGAAATTACTGAATCGAAAAATCTCATTTCATTAGATATAAATAAGAAGGTTGGTAGCCCGTAGGAGAATCGAACTCCTGTTGCCTGGATGAAAACCAGATGTCCTAACCACTAGACGAACGGGCCGAAAGATCGCATTGTATGGAGGGTAAGCTTCAAGGTCAAATGTAATTTTATTCTACTGTGTAATCGTTATTTGTTGAACGAGTATAAACAATCCCAACTACTAATAATGCGCTAATGATTATCCCTATCCAAAACTCTGGTGTAGAAAATAGAAGAAAAATATCAGGCACATCTACTACCCTAACCTCTTCATATTTCTTAGGAAAACTTTCAGATCTAGACCAAAAACCCATCCTTTCAATGATGAATTCAAAAATGGAGTTAGTTTTAAAAATGATGCCCTCAAGAACTACAGTAGCAACGAGGGGCACAACCGCTCCTAAAACAGGTTTCCTAGAATAAGTTCCGGCAAACATTAGCCAAGTAAATATAGGTAAGGTCCAAAGTGCTTGAGCCCATAGACTGAAAATTATTCTAAACCAATCGGTAAAAAAGTAACTATTCCATAGGTAACCAAAAGATACGATATCGTTAGAGACGAAATAAATAGAAGCACTCATCACTGCCACAAACTGTAATAGGATTATATTTGGTAATATCATTAAAGGTACTAACAATATAACAAATAATAATTTTGAAATTACAGTCGTTAGGTCTGAGACAGGCAGAGATCTCCAAAATATTAAACTGCGATCTTTGCGCTCATCAGCAAAAGTTGAAAGATTATAAGCAAGAATACCAAAGCCAACAGTTATTAATACGGGAAGTGCTAATACCGTCAATCCAGCTCTAATAACTCTTGCTTTCGCTTCTGGAGAAGCTTGCAACATACCTTCTTGATAGTCTTCATCATAAATTTCCGTCGAAAAGTTGAATTCCGCTGTTTGTATGTCAGTGATTCCAAAATAGACTGAAGCAATTACAAAACATAAAACCATTGTTACTATAAAAGGGGCATAGATAAAGGCTACCTTATGTTCCTGAACCTCTCTTCTTAACATGGCGAAGAAAATAGTTGTCATGACTCAGTTCCTCTTTTTGTTTTATCCATAATTGCCATGAATAAATCGGCTATAAAAGGAGGCCTAACTTCGCCTAATTCAGATAATTTCTCTTCTTCTGCATCTTCAAAAAGCAATACTTCTCTTCCGAGCTCAATCCTTTGATGGATGGGCTTTAAGGATCTCCCCTTTTCTATAGATTCATTATTTGGGCGTAACTCTAGAAACTTTTTATTTATGGACTCTATTGAGTCATGCATAACCACTCGCCCTTGATTCATAAATAATGCGTCAGAGAGAACTCCCTCAATTTCCTCAACTTGATGAGTACTTATAAGTATTGTCCTATCTCCATCATAGTAATCTTCGATGAGCTGAGAATAAAATTCTTTTCGATAAACAAGGTCCAATCCGAGCGTTGGCTCATCCAAAACTAATAATTTCGCATCAATTGCCATGACAATTGATAAATGGAGCTGGACTACCAGGCCACGTGACAGAATTTTTATTTTAGAGCTTCTTTTTATGTCAGTTTTAGAGAGAATTGATAAGCATTTTTTTATATCAAATTTTGGATGCACTCCATCAACATATTGTAATACCTGGTCAACTGTCATCCATTTCGGAAGTACGGCTACATCTGTAATTGAACATACATCTTTTAGCAGTTGATGACGATCCCTTCTTGGATCCATCCCTAGTACTTCTAGATTTCCTTCGGTCTTTATAAGTCCGAGTATAGATTGTAAGAAAGTTGATTTGCCTGCTCCGTTTGGTCCTATTAGACCTAAGATTTGTCCAGATAAAACCTCAACATCAATACCATCTAAAGCATAGCTTGCATCATAGTTCTTTTTTATAGATTCAGCTTTAATAATAATTTCACTCATCTTAGTTCTGATTAATAAGTTTGTTAAGATCTATACCCAGGCTTGATGCTTTTTTTAATGTATTCGGCCATTCGTTTTCTAAAAATTTTGATTTCTCTAGTTTTAGCAACTCTTTTTTTGCATCTTCAGTAATAAACATGCCCAGTCCTCTTCTTTTTTCGACTATATGAAGATCAACAAGTTCTTGGTAAGCTTTTGACACAGTAAGAGGATTCACTCCTCCTTCAACTGCCATTTGCCGAACTGAAGGTATGGGATCACCTGACTTCAAAACACCATCAATTATTAATGAGACTACGTGGTCTCTAACTTGTTGGTATATAGGTTGATCGTTTGTCCACTGCATGATGCAATTCTCGTATCAAGTGTATTACTTTACTAATACACATACAAGAGCATCACTTTAACTTCTTTTGTATTGTTGAAAATAATCCTCTAAAGATGTTTGCTTCCATTACATCAATTCTGCTTCTTTTAAAGAATCTTCTTACTCTAAGTAAGAGTTTTCTTGGATTGTCTATGTCATAAAATTCAACTTCTTGCATTAATTCATCCATATGTGCGATCAATCGTTCTGTTTGTTCATTGTTTGCCAGTTCAACATCCCAATTATCTTGATTTTTCTGTTGCTCTAATAAACAAAGTCTTATTTCATATGTCAAAATTTGAACTGCTTGTGAAATATTTAATGAAGAATACTCTGGATCAGAGGGAATATGTACATGCAGATTGCAAAGACCTAGCTCTTCATTGGTTAGACCTCTATCCTCTCTTCCAAATACTATGGCTATTTGATGATGTAGCGCACTTTTTGCGACCTGTTCAGCTGATTCTTTAGGATTTAAAACGGGCCATGGAACCTTCCTATCTCTAGCACTTGTGCCTATAACTAATTCGCAATCAGCGACAGCATCTTTTAAGTCGTCAAAGACTTCGGCATTTTCTAAAACATCCTTAGCAGCTTTAGACCTAAAAGTTGCTGCGTCACTTGGAAACTCTTTAGGTGTTACTAAAGCGAGATTCAGTAAACCCATATTTTTCATAGCTCTAGCAGATGCACCAATATTTCCGGGATGAGTTGTGCCAACTAAAACTACTTTTATTGAGTTGAATAAATCTTTTGAATTAACTTTATTCTCAACCATTCACATATTCTATCAGGGGATTAAGTGCAATATGTTACGATGCGCATTTAATTATGGAACCAAAAGTAAATATCGCTTTAGAAGCTGCTCGTGCAGGATGTAAGGAACTATTAAGTTATGCCTACAGACTTGATCAACTCGAAATTAAAGAGAAAGGACCTTCAAATTTTGTGACACAATTGGATAGAAAAGTCGAATCGATAATCATTGATTCGCTAAAATCGATTTATCCTAAACACACTTATGTTTCCGAAGAAGTGGGAAGAATCGAGGGTTCAGGAAAAGATGTTGAATCCATGTGGGTTATTGACCCTCTAGATGGAACAACAAACTTTATACATGGATTTCCCTATTATGCTATTTCAATAGCCTATGTAGAGAAAGGTAAAACTTTGCATTCTTTAATAATCGACGTTCCAAGACAAGACGAATTTACCGCTAGTTTTGGTAGGGGAGCCTATCTTAACAATCGGAGAATTCGAGTAAGTAAAGCAAAAAATTTGTCCGGAACACTCTTAAGCAATTCCTCTCATGATACTGATAAGGGCAGAGTAAGACATGATAATATGTCTACCTTCAGATCACTTTACTCAAACGGATTAACCATAAGAAGAACTGGCTCGGCAGCACTAGATATGGCAAATGTTGCGGCGGGGAGATTGGATGGATTTTGGGGAAGCGGTCTTGGTATGTGGGATATAGCTGCTGGTGGACTTTTAGTAAGAGAAGCAGGAGGATTGGTGAGTGATTATTTTGGTAATCCAGACTACCTGGCTGGCGATAATATAATTTGCTCTACAAATAAATGTTTCAAACCCATGCTTCAATCAATCAAACCCTATACTTCAATAGTTGAGTCCTAGGGTAAAGGATTATCATCGGCATTTTCAGGTTCTTCTACTCTTAGATGGTCTTTATTTAACCCCATAATAACTAATGCATTTGCGGCTATATATATGGATGAATATGTACCGATCACAACACCAAAAATTAAAGCCAAAGCAAAGTTTTTAATAAGCTCCCCACCAAGAAAATACAGCGAAAATAATACTAACAGAGTTGTTAAGGAAGTGATTAAAGTTCTTCCTAATGTTTGATTTAGTGATAGGTTTATAATTTCTTCGGTACTATCTAATTCAACAGATCTTAAATTCTCTCTTATTCTATCCGATACAACAATAGTATCATTCAGTGAATAGCCAATTACCGCCAATAAAGCAGCTAAAACAGTTAAATCAAACTCGATTTGAACGAGAGAAAATATACCAACTACAATAATAACATCATGTACAAGAGCCACTACAGCGGCACCAGCAAACATAGATTGAAACCTAAACGCTATATAAAGCATCATGAAGGCTAATGCTATAAGCATAGCAGTCCCACCATCATCTCTAAGTTCACTACCAATCTGTGGTCCTACATATTCAATTCTTCGCAAATCAATAGCTTGATCAGAGTTATCGGCGCTTAATAAGGAAACAATTTCAGAACCTAGGCTATCACTTACAGTACCTGGTAGCTTAATAAGGACTTCTGTACTAGATCCAAAATTAGCGACTTGAGCTCCATTAAACCCACCATCAACTAATGTCTCTCGTATATTGGCTATATTAGCTTCTTCAAGATAACTTAATTCAACTAAAGTTCCTCCCGTAAAATCCAAACCATAATTGAGTTCTTTTACCAGCAATGACCCTATAGATAAGACTAAGAAAATAGAAGAAAAAATAATCGCAATCTTTCTCCAAGCTAAGAAGTCAATACTAAAAGTCATATTGATAGTCTCTCAAGATTCTTCTTTGAACCATAAATAAGGTTTACAAAGGCTCTTGTTCCCATGATTGCGGTAAACATAGAAGTGATGATTCCAATTGATAAGGTTATTGCAAATCCCTTAACAGGTCCTGTTCCGTAAGACAATAGAATGACTGCAACAATGAGTGTGGTGACATTTGCATCCCATATAGTGAGAAAAGCTCTATTATACCCAGCATCAATTGCATCTAAAGGCGCCCTACCTCTATTTAACTCTTCTCGTATTCTTGAAAAAATCAAGACATTGGCATCCACTGCCATGCCTACCGTTAGAACTATTCCAGCAATTCCAGGTAGAGTTAGGGTGGCTGAAAGAGTCGACATTATTGCAACCAACAAGACAATATTGAAAGTCAAAGCCAAGCTAGCAGCCACTCCAAATACCCTGTAATAAAAAAGTATAAAACTTAAAACAAGAAATAAGCCTAATTGCATAGAAAAAACACCAGCTTTTATATTATCTGCTCCTAAGCTTGGACCTACTGTTCTTTCTTCAACAAATGTCATTGGTGCAGCTAAAGCACCGGCTCTAAGCAACAGAGCAAGCTCAGAAGACTCACTGGGACTATCTAGCCCAGTTATCCTAAAAGTTGTTCCTAATGCCGCTCTAATTGTAGCGAGACTAATAATTTCCTTAACTTCATATGATTCTTTAACAGGTACTTGTTGTCCATTCTCATCTCTCTCATAAATTGTTTTTGTTTTTTGTTCTACAAACAACACTCCAAGTCTTTTGCCAATATTTCCTCTAGTTGCTCTGTGCATCTTAGATCCACCCTCGCCATCTAGAGTTATATTTACTTGTGGTAATCCATTTTCATCGAAAGAAGCTTGAGCAGTCGCTACTTGATCTCCTCCCAAAATAATAGAATCTTGCAAGAAGGCAGGAGCACCTATTCCATTTCTATAAGGATAAGAAGTTTTTCTTGATCTCGGGGTGTCCATTTGAGCTTCTAAATGAAATTCAAGTGTTGCTGTTTTACCCAAAATATTTTTGGCTGCCGCTGTATCTTGTATGCCGGGTAATTGAACAACTATTCTTTTTGTGCCTTGTCTTTGTACAATTGGCTCTGAGACCCCAAGTTCATTAACTCGATTTCTTAAAGTAGTGAGATTTTGGTCTATTGCATCTGATTCAATCTGATCTATTTCGGCCTCAGACAAATAAAGCTGTATTGAATTTTCACCATTTGAAGTTAAAGGAAGGTTAAATTGAGTATAGTTATCAATTATAAATTCTTCGGCTTTCTCTTTTGCTTGAAAATTATTGAATTTAAGAAAAATTGAAGAATCATCCTGGACTGAAGCCTGATTGTATCTAATATTCTCTTCTCTAAATCTTATTCGTAAATCCTGCAAAGTACCATCCTGCCTATTCCTTAAAGCAGTTTCAGTATCAACCTGCATCAAAAAGTGTACACCCCCTCTAAGATCTAAACCCAGTTTCATTGGGTTTGCACCAATGTCTACAAGCCATTTCGGAGTGGTTGGAGCTAAGTTTAAAGCTATGACCACATCATTTATAAGCTGACTAGAGAGTAATTCTTTGAGTTTAAGTTGATTCTGATAGGAATCAGTCCTGACCAAAACATAGTCATTCTCTAATTGAATTTTTGCATCAAAATCTTCGTTTTTTACGATATCGGTAACCCTTTCAGCTAAGAATTCATCGGCTGTTTGAGAGCTACTTGTATAAGATATTTGAACTGCAGGATCAGGTATATAAAAATTTGGTAATGAATAAACTATACCCAGCCCTAGAATTAACAGGATGAGCAAGTACCTCCAAAGACCGTACCGTTTCATATCTATACAGATTTGAGTGTTCCTTTAGGTAAAATCGCAGAAATAGAACTCTTTTGTATTTTTATTTTTGTATTATCAGAAATTGAAAGTTCAATGTATTGATCAGAAATTTTCGTCACTTTCCCTAGAATACCTCCAGCGGTAACAATTTCCTCTCCAGTATCCAAACTTGCAAGCATCTCTTGATGAGTTTTTCTTCTTTTATTTTCTGGGCGTATCATCAAAAAATAAATTAAGATCATAAATCCAAACAGTAAAAATAAAGTTGGATCAAAAAAAGTTGGTGATTGTTCCATGTTTCTCCTCTAAATATTTATATTGGGGTTGTCTGAATTATTCCAAGTTTCTTCAAATCTTTTTATAAAGGATTGCAATGTACCTTTTTCAATTGATACTCGCAAATTTCTCATCAAGTTGATATAAAACGTAAGGTTATGAATAGTTTGTAAAGTAGAGCCTAGCATTTCATTGGTCTTGTCCAAATGATGTAAGTAGCTTCTTGAAAAGTTTCGACAAGTATAACAATTGCATTCCTTATCAAGTGGCTCGAGCGAGCGTTTATTGGCGGCATTTCTTATTTTAACAACTCCTTCGGAAGTATAAAGATAACCATTTCTAGCATGTCTTGTAGGAATTACACAATCAAACATATCTATTCCGCTTTCGACGGCTTTAACAATATCAAGAGGTGTGCCTACACCCATTAAATAGCGAGGTTTATCTACTGGCATTTTAGGGGCAATTAAATTAGTTATCTTACGTAAGTCATCTTTAGGCTCTCCTACAGATAATCCTCCTATGGCATATCCCTCAAAATCCATTCTTTTTAGCCCTTCTAAAGACTGCTCTCTAAGCTCACCGTAAACACCGCCTTGTATTATTCCAAACAAACTTGATTTATTGCTATCAAAAGAGTTTCTAGATCTTTCCGCCCATCTTAAGGACAATTGCATAGATTTCTCTGCTACTGATATCTCCGCTGGATAAGGTGTGCATTCATCAAGGACCATAGCTATATCAACTCCATAAGACTGCTGAAGTTCCATACATTTTTCTGGATTTAAGAATAATGTATTTCCATTCAAAGCTGAGTTAAATTCCACTCCCTCTTCGCTAATTTTCCTCTTTTTTGCAAGACTGAAGACTTGATAGCCTCCTGAGTCAGTTAAAATTGGTTTGTCCCATGACATAAAATTATGCAATCCTCCATTCAATTTAATAATATCAACACCAGGTCGCTCCATTAAGTGATAGGTATTAGACAAAATTATCTCTGCATTTATTGAATGTAAGATTTCAGGGCTTATAGACTTTACAGCACCATAGGTACCAACAGGCATAAAAGCAGGAGTCTGAAACGTTCCATGTTCTGTAGACACTTCCCCCCTTCGAGCTTCTCCGTCTTTTGCTATAAGTTTATACATCTATCAAGAATTAGATTTTCTATTAAGTAACATTGCATCACCATAGCTAAAAAACATATATTTTTGTTTTATTGCATGCTTATATGCTTTTTTTAAATTATCTTTTCCAGCGAAAGCGCTGACTAATAAAAGTAATGTTGTTTTTGGTAAATGAAAATTTGTAATTAAGGAATCTACAACTTTAAATTTAAAACCGGGATATATAAAGAGGTCAGTTTCTCCTTCAAACGGTTTAATTTTACCAAATTTTCTATGAACAGCTTCGAGACATCTTAGACTAGTTGTACCTACACTTATAATTTTTGATTTAGATTCAATTGTTTTATTAATCATTTCAGACGTTTCAGCAGAAAGGTAAATCTTTTCTGAATGCATTTTATGTTTATATATATCATCAACAGTAATTGGTTTAAAAGTACCTAACCCGATATCTAGAGTAATAGAAGCAACATTAATACCCTTATCTTTTATTTCATTTAGAAGAGAATCTTCAAAATGTAACCCTGCAGTAGGTGCTGCTGTTGATCTACTATTTTCTTCTTTTGCATAGACGGTCTGATATCTAGCATAGTCCTCCTCATTTGGTTCTCTTTTCAAGTATGGGGGTAAAGGCAAAGATCCATATTCATCTATAACCTCATCTGTAGAATTAGAAAATTTTATCCTGCACAAATAATCTTTTTTTTGAACAACTTTAGCTGTAACTTCTGAATTTTTAATGAAAAGTTTATCATTTACTTTTAGAGGTCTATTAGACTTTGTCATAGCCAGAACATGAAAATCATCTAACTTTCTTTCTATGAGAATCTCAACCTTCCCGCCAGAAGACTTAAATGCTTGGAGTCTAGCCTTAAATACCTTTGTATCGTTAACCACCAAAAGGTCTCCTTTGTTTAAGTATTCAAGAATATCTGAGAAGTGCTTATCAGTTAAAGGTTCGTCAACTACCAGGAGCCTACTAGAAGTTCTTTCTTTCGAAGGTTCTTTCGCTATTAATTCTTGAGGTAGATCGAAATTGTAATCTGTTAATTTCAAGTCAATATAAGTGGTGCCGAAGGAGAGACTCGAACTCTCACACCCAAAGGGCGGGGGATTTTGAATCCCCTGCGTCTACCAATTCCGCCACTTCGGCAAATCTAAATCATAAAGTTGCAACAAATTTTACTATGAAAAGGTAAACTCATATCAGATAACTTTTTAATATTGAAAAATATGAACTTCTATACCGATAGTTTTATTTTTAAGCTATTGAGCTTTTTCGTAAGACATTTAATTTCTTCGACTTTAAAAAAAGAAGAAATTGGAATAATTAATTCTGAAAAAAATATAGTCTATGCTCTTGCAACTGAATCTCTAATTGATTTAGCTGCGTTTAATGAGATTTGTAAGCAAAATAATTTACCTCTCCCAGTAGAGAATATCCAAGAAACTAAATTTAAAAGGTTTATTTGCCTACAGAGTCCTAAGTACTTAATCTCCGAACAAAAATTTAAAAGACAAAAAACTCATAACTTAGAAGGGCTTTTAAAGCTTGATCATGAAATATCAATAATTCCGGTATCCGTATCTTGGGGAAATAGACCTGATAAAAAACAATCATTATTGAAAATAATCTTCTCTCCATCTTGGAGGCCTGCAGGTTCTTTAAAAAGGATTTTTAAGTTAGTAGTGCACGGTAGAAATTTAAAATTACAATTTGAAAGAACCTTTTACGTGAAAGAAGAGATAGAACAAAGTAATGGAATTAAAAAAAATGCTTTAATTCTGAGCAGATATCTTAGGGCAGTATTTAGAAAATCAAAACAAGCAATGCTGGGTCCAGATATTTCTCATAGGAGAACTCTAGTCAAATCTCTTGTAAGAAATAGATATGTAAGAGAAGAAGTCAAGAAACTTGCAAATGGTAATAAATCAAGAAAAAAAAGGCTCACAAAAAAGGCCTTCAAGTACGCAAATGAAATCTGTTCTGATACAAATTATTCAATCTTGAGCTTATTGGACTCGGGTTTTACCTGGTTTTGGAATACAAGATATGAGGGATTACATACAAATAACCTAAAAAAAATTAAAGAGCTTTCTAAAGATAATTCCTTAATATATCTGCCTTGTCACAGAAGCCATATTGACTATTGCGCATTAACATATCTTCTTTATGAAAATGGCTTAATGATTCCTCAAGTAGCTGCAGGAAATAATCTTAATATACCTGTTATAGGAGGCATCCTTAGAGGAGCAGGTGCAGTTTTTATGCGTAGAACTTTTATGAGCAATTCATTATATAGTACTGTTTTTCTTGAACATATTAGGGCTCTTATGACTAGAGGTAACTCTATAGAATTCTTTCCTGAAGGAGGGAGGAGTAGAACTGGTCTAAGTCTTCCATCCAGGCCAGGATTGCTTTCTTTAGTGATAAGAAGCTTTGCCTCTTTAAAAGACCAAAATGTAAAAATTGTTCCAGTTTATATAGGTTATGAAAAAATACTCGAAGGCCAAAGTTATTTATCCGAACTTACAGGTGGGAAAAAGAAAAAAGAAAGTTTAGTCGATCCAATAAAGGTTTTTAAAGACTTCAGAAATTATCTAGGAAATTCATATCTTAATTTTGCTGACCCGATTGATCTTGATACTTTCCTTAAAGATCATGTGAATGATGATTACTCCATATCCAGCCCTCAGGAAAAACCTGAATGGCTCACAGATGTCACAGTTAAATTGGGGCAATCTGTTATTAGAGCGATCAATAATTCAGTTGCCGTGACCTCTACAAGTTTATTTTCCGTTGCCTTATTAACTTCCTCAACGCAAACTATGAACGAACACGATCTAGAAGAAAGTATAAATTTCTTCATTTCCCTTATTGAGAAATCTTCCGACTATAAAGATGTGTGGATTACTCAACGAGAAGTCAAAGACATGATCTCGAAGACTGAAAGATTAGGTTTTATTGAACCTATTATGATTGCCTCTAAAAAAGTATACAGGCCGACATCAGACCAAGTGGCAACATTATCCTTTTATAAAAATAATATAGTCCATCTCTTTATTCTCTATTCTTTAATATGCGAATCTCTTAGATTTATAAAGAAAGCTCCAAAAGAGGAAATCATAAAACTCATCGAAATGATATACCCCATCTTCGCAAAAGATTTTCATTTAAAAAAAGAAATAATTGAAAAGGAATCTATTTCAAATGCTATCAAGATACTTCAAATCAAAGATATCCTTGTAGAAGATAAAGCCGGAAATATCTCGCCTCCATCTGAAAATAGTTTAGTTTTTCAAAATTACATTGCCTTATCCAATCTTTGTGAGCCCAGCTTAAAAAGGTTCTACATAGTTATGAGTACAATATGGAAAAATGAATCTATCTTAAAAGATGATTTAAATATCAAATGCAAAAAATTGGCTGAAGATCTTGAAAAAATTGAGGGTTGGCCCTATCCAGAATTCTCGGATAAAGTAAAATTCGACAATTTTGTATATATGATGAAGCAAACTAAATTTTTTAAAGAAGATAGTGAAGGTAAATTATCAGCTTCAAAAATTACCAAGAGGGCTAAAAATCTTTATGAACAATTTTTTGATAAAGATTTTTTGGAACTCATAGAAAGGCAATCTAATTAGTATTATAAATATCGTATCTAACCACCTTACCTTTTACTGATCTATCTGGAACTATTCCCTCAAGATATTCCATATTCTTATGTCTTTTAACAATGACTCTATAGTTTGCAAAGTCTAGACTGGTCTTAAGAAGTTGTTTTTGAATTACTGCAGTGGATAGATCTCTAAGTGCTTGCATGTGTTTTTTTGCTTTAGATTTTTGAACTCCCAAAAACATAGGGTCGATATAGACTAGATCGAAAGTCCCATTTTTTGATTTTAAGAACTTCAGACTATCCATATTGAATGCTTTAAATTTTTTTAAAAGATCTCCTGTCCTACAGCTAGACGTATTTTTTATACCATCAACTAAAAGCTCAAAGACCCAAGCTTCCTTTTCTATTAGAATCAGAGATTTACAATTTACAACTTTAGATATTTCCAGAGCATCTTTTCCAAATCCTGCTGTGAGGTCAAGACAAGAGAAATTTTTTGGCAATCCTTTAGTTGAACTCTTGAGCAAGTTGTCATCGTAATTTTTTGTCCAATCATCGAAGTCAGAAAAAATTGGCTTAGAATCGTGTCTCAGGCCCTTTTTAAGAAATAATCTGTCTTTTGAGCAAGTAAAGAAATAATCTTCAGAAAATTCTTTTAACTTTTGCTGTGTGGGTTTCTTAAAAATTTCAATATTAAGCTTTTTCGATAACATTAAAGCTCTTGCTCTAGATTGAGGATCATCAAAGGTAAGATAAAATCTCATGATAGTATCAAAGAAAATAATACAATACCCAGAACGATCCTATAAAGAATGAAAGGTATGAATCCAATTCTATTAATAAACCTTATAAAAAAATCTATAGTCGCATAAGCAATTGCAAAAGAAACAATTAATCCTAAAAGATTAATTTGAAAGTATTGAATTAAGAAATCTAGGTCAGTTGATAGAAGCTGATATGAAGCTATAGCACCAATGGTTGGTATAGCCATTAAGAAGCTAAACTTCGAAGCTGTTTTACTATCTAGACCTAACAAAAGTCCAGCTGATATGGTTATTCCCGATCTAGAGGTTCCAGGAATAAGGGCTAATGATTGAGCGAATCCAATGATTAAAGCATCTCTAAAAGAAATCTCTTCAATATGTGTCTTGTGAGATTTACTAAATGTGGCCAGAAATAAAATAAATCCAAAAAAGATAGTGGTCGAAGCTATTACGGTGCTAGTTCGTAGATAACCATCTATCAAATCAACTAAAATAAATCCTAGAAAAAGAGTTGGAATACATGAAATAAAAAGTTGTCTCAATAATAGGTTATTGAATATAGATTTGTGTTTAATAATTGAATTAAACATTTTAATTAAATCACTTCGAAAATAAATGCAAACAGCAATTAAAGTTCCCAAGTGTAAAGAGACATCATAGAAAAGGTTCTGGCTTGAACCCATAAATTCGGATAAGAGAATTAAGTGAGCTGAGCTGGAGATAGGCAAAAATTCTGTTAATCCCTGAATGACTGCCAGTAATATGCCATCAAAATAAGTCATTTTATTTTCTGCCAACTACTTTCATCATTTAAATAGATAGGAAGTATTTCATCTGGTTCAATCAAATCACCTTGATCCAATTTTTTTAGCGCGAACTTTAGTAAATAGGTTGCTCTTGGATGAGCATCTGGGAGTTGATTGGTAATATTAAAAGATGAGCAACCCTCTCCAACGAAACAACTCTCTTCAGGAAATGCTTCTCGCTTAAAAGCTTCCTGTGGAATGAGACTGTAAGTAGATTTCATATTTCCTTCCGAAAAAATAGATTTAGAGATATATACTTTGCCCATATTAAGTTCAGATATTGCAACAACAACGTTTGAAAGTGTCTCTTCATGAGCCTGTATAGATAATAGCTCGATACTTGGTAAGGTTATTCCTTTAAGTTGCTGAGAAAAGGCTATCCCTTGCGCTATAGCACAAGATAATCTCACACCAGTGTAGGAGCCTGGCCCAATACCTACAGCCAAAGCACTCAAATCTTCATAAGAAAGATTACTCTCTTCCAATAGGTTATTTATTACACTTAAAAGCTTTTCAGTATGCTGCTTAGGTATGTTTTCATGATAACTAACTACTTCTTGGCAATTTCCTATTGAAACCGAACATGTGTCAGTTGAAGTTTCTATTGCCAGGATATTATCCAATTAAATCTCTAAGTCTTTTAATATCTGTTGAGTTACGTTAATCGGAGTTGCAGTTCCTGAAACTTTTATATACTTAAGTTGACTCGAAGCAGATAAATTTGAGTAGAAGACTACTAACGGAGATGTCTGATCTGCATATACCTTTAATCTATCTTTTACCGTTTCCGGTTTATCATCTTCTCTTAAGATTAGATCTTCACCAGTAATATCATCTTTACCTTCATTTTTAGGTGGATTGAAAATGATGTGATAATTTCTTCCCGAACCAGGATGCATTCTTCTACCTGCCATCCGATCAATTATGTCTTGATCAGGAACATCAATCTCTACAACAGCATCGATATTTATATCTCTTTCAATGAGTGCTTCTGCTTGTGGGATAGTTCTTGGAAAACCATCAAATAAAAAACCTTTAGAACAATCATCTGCGGAGATTCTCTCTTCAACCAAACCTACAATTACATCATCAGAAACTAAGATGCCTGCATCCATAAGTGACTTAGCTTCTAAACCTAGTTTTGTTTCTGCTTCTACCGCTTCTCTAAGCATGTTCCCTGTGGATATATGTGGAATTCCATAATTTTCACAAATCGACTCTGCTTGAGTGCCCTTACCAGCTCCTGGAGGTCCTAAAAGTATTATTTTCATATTTATTCTCCTATGACTAATGCCGTTGATAGATTGCTAGTATCTGTAATGGATACATAAATATTCTGAATATCTAATTTATTACTAATTTTTTTTGTATTACCACTCAGGTTTACATAAGGCTTTCCTTTAGGATCTCTCAGTATTTGTATTTCTTTAAAAGAGACGCCACCTGCAATACCAAGTCCAAGCGCCTTAGAAAGAGCTTCCTTGCATACGAAGTTGTTGGACAGATATCTTACTTTCTGAGATTGATTTGATTTAATTTCAATCTCCTTTTTTTCCTCTGGACCAAGGATTTTATCTTGGAATCTATATCCATATTTATTTAGAATTCTATAGATCCGATCTTGCTCTATGGAGTCTATACCTATGCCTTTAATCATTTTAGTTCTTGGTTAAATATTTTCTGATGTTTAGAGTCTTACTCCCCAGATGAAAGTCTAATGCCATTCTCATTATAATCTTTGAGGAATCTCTTGTTTCTTTTTTTTCAAAATTACCTTTTTTAAAATTGATAATATCCAGTCCAGAAAATGACTTTTGAGATGCTACATTAGTCTTATCAATAGCAAATCCTTTATCAGGATAGAATCTGTAAAAAAAACCCTCTTCTATTTTCTTGTTTGTCTCTGCATCTTTACTTAAATCTATTCCATAACCCATTTCTTGAAGAAGATTGAGTTCGAAATTCCTCAGATTTTGTTCTAAATCAACCTGATCAGATTCATATGAAAGTTTCTTTAATAGAATTTCATAATCATCAAATATAACCGCATGAGGATCTTCTTTTTCAGTTGCTTTAATAATTAATTCATTTACGTAGATAATAGAATTAAATGCGACTCCATTGTTTAATTCAAAGTGATCAATTATTTCTACTGAGGATAAAGTTTTTAATTCGCTCTTTCCGGATAGGCTAACTGACAACTTAGAAGCAGGAGTCAAAACACTTCGTAAAGGGCTCTTGGGTCTTTTTGCTCCCTTAGCAATGGCATTTAACCTTCCATAAGATCTTGTAAAAAAATCAACTAGGATACTTGTTTCTTGATATGGTCTTGTATGCAAAACAAATGCAGGCTCTAGAGAAACATTATTTATCAAGATCATATCCCATAGAGGGTAGCAAAGATTCGTTATCAGACCAGCCACTTTTTACTTTAACCCAAGTCTTTAACATAACCTTAGTATCCAATAATTTTTCCAATTCTTTTCTTGAAGCTGTTCCAATTGCTTTAAGTTGTGAACCGGATTTACCTATCAACATTCCTTTTTGACTTTGTTTTTCTACAAAGATAGCAGAATCAATATGAGTGATTTTTTCTAATTCAGAGAACCTCTCTATTGAAACACTTATTCTATAGGGGAGTTCATCTCCTAGCCGGTTTATGCATTTTTCTCTTATTATTTCGCTTGCTAAAAACTTTTCAGATATATCCGTAACCTGATCCTCAGGAAAAAGATGAACTCCTTCCGGTAAATGTTTGAATATAGCGGTCAATAAATCTTCAATTCCTAAACCTTTCAATGCAGATATAGGAATGATATGACCAAAAATGCCTTCTTGGCTACGCGCTTCAATAAAGGGTAATAGAAGATTTTTATCTTCAATTTTATCAACCTTGTTAATGACTAAAATAATGATAGTTTCTGCAGAAATAGACTGAACTCTACTGACATCATCATCTCCCCATTTTGGGCTATCAACAACGTATAGAACAATATCTACACCTCTCATAGCATTAGCAGCTACTTTGTTCATATACCTATTTAGTGCTCTCTTTTGGCCAGAGTGAAAACCGGGTGTGTCTACGAATATGATTTGATTGTTTTTCTTTGTCTTAATTCCTAAAAATCTATGTCTTGTGGTTTGGGGTTTTCTTGAAGTGATTGCAATCTTTTGGCCAAGAATCTTATTCAATAGGGTAGATTTTCCAGCATTGGTTTTGCCGACTATGGACACATAACCTGACTTGCTTTTAGGAATCATTATCTTCCAACATCTTAAGCATAATTGCAGCTGCCGCAAGCTCAGCACCCTTCCTTGTCTTGGCCGTTCCATTTGATCTAAGTTTCGCTTCATCTACATAACATATAGCTTCAAATCTGCTTTTGTAACTTGATGTCGTATTCTCTTTAGATGAATATCTTGGTAGTGATTTATATTTTTTTTGTATGAGCTCCTGCAAACAGGATTTAGGGTCTTTCAGTTCGTCAATTTTGTTAAGGTCATTAAAATTATGAGTAAACAAGTTGTCTAGTACTTGCTTTGTCTTATTAAAGTTTGAGTCGAGAAATACTGCTCCTATTAAGGCCTCAAGAGTGTTACCTAAAATTGAGTTCCCTTCCAGTTTTTCTCCTTTTCCTAACTTAATTTCTTCTCCAATTTCTAGGTTATGTGCAACTAAATTTAAATTATCTCTACTTACAATACTTGCCTTAAATAGAGTTAATTTACCCTCATTCAGATCTTCATAAGAAGAATAAAGCCTTTCGGAAACATATAGATTAAGTATTGCATCCCCAAGAAATTCTAACCGTTCATTATTTTCTAGAGAGAAACTTTTGTGAGTAAGGGCTAATTCGATTAATCTTTTATCTGTAAAGACGTAGCCGAGATTAGAAGAAATATTATCCATCATCGAATCTGCTGATTACGTGATAGGCTTGGAAAAGATGAGAACGAGGCCCAATGCATCCAGATAAAATCTGCTCTTCCTACCAAATAATCTTCTGAAAAATAACCCCACGCTCTGCTATCTAAGCTATTGTCTCTATTATCTCCTATAGCCAAGTAGCTCCCTGCAGGCACTGTCCATTTGTGCTGTGCATAGTCACTTAATCCTAGAGTTCTTATTATATGCACACCTTCGTCTAGAGTCTCTTCAATAAGGTTTTCTTCTGAACTTGAACTTAGAAGTTTATGATCTAATTTATTTCCATTAATTAAAATTTCGTAGCCCTTTATTTCAACCTTATCTCCTGGAATTCCTATGACCCTCTTTACAAATTTAATGCCCTGAGAAGTGCATCTATTTTTTTGGAGATTAGTAAATTTATTTAAGAATAACTGACTTTCTGCTGTTGAGAGTTTTGATAAATCTGGTCTAGCATCAGTTGGGGTCGTATCACATAAAGTATGTGGAGGTATAAAAACTGCAACATCATTTCTTTTAGGAGGACTCAAATCGGTTAAAAGAACATTGGTGCCAGGGAATTTTAGTCCATATGCATGTTTATTAACTAAAACAAAGTCTCCAACTTGTAATCCTGGAACCATAGATCTGCTTGGTATTTGATAGGGCTCATAAGCAAATGATCTGATACAAGTTATAGCCAGTAGGATCAAAAAGTAAGACCTTCCTTCTGTTTGTAATTCTTTTAAAGCTATCACTTTTCCAAAAAGCCAAGAAACTGCTGCAAATAAAGTGGCAAAGGATAAAACTAACCCAAAATCTAGATTTAATTTAAATACTTGGTAAAGAATCACTAAAGCAACCAAAAACATCATGCCGCTAATTATGTCTTTGGATTTCTTCTTATCTTTCTTAGCAAAAGACACCCAGAAAAAGAATAAAACTAATTCAGTAAATATAAGAAGTGATAAAGCTATATTCATGATATCAATCTTGTACTTTCAGAACAGATAGAAAAGCATCCTGTGGAACTTCTACCCTTCCAATATTTTTCATCCTCTTTTTTCCTTCTTTTTGTTTTTTTTGCAACTTCATCTTTCTTGTTACATCACCACCATAAAGTTTTGCAGTTACATCTTTGCGATAGGCTTTGACAGTCTGCCTAGATACTATTTTTGCTCCTATTGCCGCCTGAATGGCGACATCAAACTGTTGTCTCGGAATAACTTCTTTCAAGGCCTCTGTAAATTGTTTACCCTTTAGATTAGCTACAGTCCTGTGAGCCATATATGCGAGGGCATCTACTTTATCGCCATTAAGCAATATATCTAACTTTATAACATCAGACTCCTCATATCTATCAAGACTGTAATCTAGAGAAGCATAACCTCTGCTCACGGATTTTAATCTATCAAAAAAATCAACAACAATTTCACTTAAAGGCAGATCATAAACAAGCTCCACTTGACCACCTACATACCTCATATTAATTTGTTTTCCTCGCCTATCATTACAAAGCTTCATGACAGAGCCAATGTAAGTATCGGGAACAAGGATATTTGCTCTAGCAATAGGTTCTAATATTGTCTTGATTTTTGAAATCTCTGGTAATGCACTCGGATTCTCAACACGTCTTACTTGCTGGTCTGTAGTAACTACTTCATAAGCGACAGTAGGTGCTGTAGCTATTAGGTCCATTCCGTACTCCCGATTTAGTCTCTCCGAGATAATCTCCATATGAAGAGTCCCCAAAAATCCGCATCTAAAGCCAGCTCCCAAAGCTTCAGAATGTTCTGGCTCATATTGCAGTGATGCATCGTTTAAACATAACTTTTCCAAGGCCTCTCTAAAAGCTTCAAAATCATCAGAATTTTGCGGAAACAAGGCTGCATAAACTTGAGGATTTACTTCCTGAAAGCCTTCTAAATTAGACGTTCCTGAATTAGCTTTTATAATAGTATCACCAACGGGAGCACCTCTTATCTCTTTGATGCTTGCGCATATAAATCCTACTTGACCAGAATTTAACTCTTGCAAATCAGTTATCTTGGGAGTAAAAACTCCAATTTTGTCTACTGTATGTGTTTCCTTTCTAGAAAAAATCTCGATTTTCTCACCCTTTTCTATTCTTCCCTTAACAACTCTCACCAGAGAAACAACTCCTAGATAGTTATCAAACCAAGAATCGATGATTGAGGCCTGCAATGGTTCTTCGGTTACTACCTCTGGTGCAGGGACTAGCTTGACGACTTGCTCAAGGACATCTCTAATGCCAGTACCGTTCTTAGCACTTATTGTTGGTGCATCAGATGCATCAACACCAATTATTTCCTCTATTTCCTTTTTTATTTTGTCGGGATCTGACTGTGCCAAATCAATTTTATTTAATACAGGAATAATCGTTAAGCCTTCCTCTACCGCGTTATAACATGTTGAAAGAGTTTGAGCTTCAACTCCTTGTGAGGCATCAACTAGAAGTATTGCGCCCTCGCAGGCTGACAATGATCTTGAAACTTCGTAGGCAAAATCAACATGCCCAGGAGTATCAATAAGGTTGAACTGGTAAATCTCGCCATCTTCAGCCTTGTATTGGAGGTTTACAGTTTGGGATTTTATGGTGATGCCTCTTTCCTGTTCTAATTCAAGAGTATCAAGCACTTGAGAGGTCATTTCTCTTTGAGATAAACCACCACATAACTCTATTATCCTATCTGCTAAGGTAGATTTACCATGATCGATATGTGCAATTATTGAGAAATTTCTAATATTCATCAGTTATAGCTTTGCTGTAATTTAGCTACAACTACTATTTTGACAAATTTAAGCTGAGAATTCTCTTATTTCCGTTTCTTGCAACACCAATTGTTGTTCTTCGTTCTACGTCAAGATCGGACAGTACACCTTTAAATTCGTTAACATTCTTGATTTTTATCCTAGCCAGGGAGTATATGATATCTCCTTTTCTTATACCTGAAATGTAAGCCACACCCTCCGGATCAACATTGGTCACTAAAACACCTTCGATAAATGATCTTTGATCTTCGTTTATTTGGTTTTCTACTACTATCCCAAGAATATTTTGTTCAGTCTCATTAAATGCAATGGATGGATCGTTAGGAAGCTCGCCCACAGTGACCTTAATAGTTTTTTTCTTCCCATCCCTTAAGACCATCGCATTTACTTCAGTATCAGGTCTAATTGCACCAACAGTTAAAGGTAAATCTGAAGAATAAAATATCTCTTCCCCATCAAAAAATAGAATTACATCTTCTTCTTTTAAACCAGATTTTTCAGCAGGGCTGTCTTCGATTATTTGCGATACCAAGGCTCCTTTTGGTACTTCCATATCTAAGGCCTCTGCGAGCTCACTTGTAATCTCTTGAATGCTAACTCCCAGCCAACCTCTTGCCACGTAACCTTTCTCTTTTAATTGATCAGCCACATCCATTGCGTAGTCAATTGGTATTGCGAAAGATACCCCCATATAGCCTCCCGACCTGGTATAAATTTGAGAGTTTATTCCAACTACTTCTCCTTCTAGATTAAATAATGGACCTCCAGAATTTCCAGGATTAATTGCAACATCTGTTTGGATAAAAGGGACGTATGTGGAGTCTGACCCATTGGGTATGCTTCTTCCTTTTGCACTAACAATTCCAGATGTCACTGAAAACCTTAATTGAAAAGGCGAACCTATAGCGACAACCCATTCACCTACTTTGAGTTCTTTTGATTTGCCAATCTCTAGAATCGGTAGGTTTTCAGCATCTATTTTAAGCAGTGCAACATCTGATCTTTCATCAGCCCCTATGACCTCTGCCTTATATTCTCTTCTATCTCCGAGACTAACTGTAATTAAGTCTGCATTTTCAACAACATGATTGTTAGTTAGTAAGTATCCATCTTCCGATATTAAAAATCCCGATCCAGTCGAAACTACCGGTCTTGCATTTTCTCTCGGCATAGAAGGTCTAGGTTGTTGACCAAAGAACCTTTCAAAAAACTCATCATATCTAGGATCTCCGAATCCACGTCCATAAGCATTTCTTTCTTTAATCGTCCTCGTGCTTGTAATGTTCACGACGGCAGGCGATGCTTCCTCTGCCAAATTTGAAAAATTCGGTAATTCTTTTGATTCTAGTACTGCAAAAAAAGATACAAGAATAGATACCAAAAATAATTTGTATTTTGTCATATTTAATTAATTTATTTTCTCAGCAAAAAAATTTGCATTTTGTAGAATTTGATTCTTTTTTTCAGCAGAGATATTCCCACTTACAGAAACTACATAAATTCCATTATTAGATTTGATATAAGAGATTCTAGTAGCTTCACCAACCCCCATTTTATTGACTTCTTTAATTGGATACAAACTTACTTTGAAGGTTTTATTTGAATTAGGAACCCTATAATTTGCCAAAGTTCCATTTTGATTTGACTTAAAGTCTTGCAAAATACCCATCCCGGAAACAGAATTATTCAAAACTTCCATTGCTTGAGGGCTGTCGATTGCATCCACTATTCTTTGTGAAGCTATATCAGAGAAAGATTCAACAGAGGGTGGGATTAAGGAGTAGATAATCACTGCACAAAATCCAAAGATTGACACGGCTATATAACTTGCCTGAGGATATTTATGTTTTTTAGTCTGTTCTGAAGATTTAGGTTGAACCTTGTCCAATCCAAGAGAAACCCTATTGGAAATATCGATATCAAAGAATTCTGATTCTTCACTCTTTAAAGCTTCTTTGCTTTGATGTATATTTTTCCAAAATTCTCTATATTCAGGATTAGATGATATTTCAGACAATATTCTTCTTGTTTCGAAATCAGATAGTTCACCATCTGCTAAAGCAGAAATTTTTTCTTTCATAATTTTATTTTGAATCATGACTTAATCTCCGCATGTGAAGGATGGTGATCTTTTCTGTACTCTTCAATTGCATCGTCGATAACCTCTCTACCCCTAAAGATTCTAGACCTAACTGTTCCCACAGGGCAATTTACTACTTCTGCAATTTGCTCATAACTTAAACCATCAAATTCTCTTAAAGTGAGAGCCGTTTTAGTGTCCTCTCCGAGCTCATTAAGGCTTTCAATAATTATTTTGTGCAGTTGAGAAGCATGAAATAAATCTTCTGGCGTGTCTTTATCTGTTGGTTCTATAGCGTAATTTTCTTCTTTAGAAATATCAGTTTGCAATAGTTCATCTTTTCTTTTTTTAGAGACTAAATAGTTTTTTGATGTGTTAACGGTAATCCTATAGATCCAAGTATAAAATGTGCTATCTTCCCTAAAAGAACCAATGGATTTAAAAGACTTGATGAATGAGTCTTGAACGAGATCTTCTGCAATTTGCTGATCTTTGACAAACTTAAAGGCAGTAGATATTAATCTAGATTGATATTTCAAAACCAACAAATCAAAGGCCTGATAGTCCCCTGCCTTGGCTCTTTTAACTAAGCGTAAATCTAAATCTTTATTTGAAATTTTCATTGCAATACTTAAGTAGACTATATCTTAACGTTAAAGTTCTCTTCTATTTCAATTTCTTTGATAATTCTAATCCACCTACAAAGCCCAATTCATCTATTAGGACTATTGCTAGGGGTATTGTTCTCATAAAATCTTTCATAGTTTCACTATCTTCAAAAGTATTTCTAAATTCTTGGTAATTTTCTTCTAACAAAAGAGAATTTACGATTGATCCTGATAACAAAACACCACCATAGGAGCCCCAAACTAGGGCCATATATCTCAGATAAGAAGATAAGAGATAATTCAATACATCAATAGTTTGAAGGCTGTATTTATCTCCTCTTGCTAATAAAATCTTTTCACTACTAAGCTCCAGATTCGTTCTTCCCGACAAGGTTTCATAAAAATAAGTTATTCCCTTTCCAGACAAGAAATCTTCATATGTTGGTGCTCGATAATTCTCTTTAGTAAATCTATCTGTTATCTCTTTCAAATCAGGCCTTAACTCTTTATCAGAGATATTAATATGACCTGCTTCAGTCGCTATAACAGTCTCTCCCAAAATTCCAGCTAAGCCCAAACCTGTACCTGGAGCAACAAGGATCTTTGGTCCCTCTGTCAAATTTTTTTGTCCTATGTAGGATAAATCTCCAGCTTCTAGATTAAAAAGCGCATAAGCCTGCAATTCAAGATCATTAACGACAATCAGCCCTCCAGAAAAGATCTTCTTTTCAAGATTTTTTATACTGAATTTAAGATTAGTATTAACGAATGAAACCTTATCGCCTAAAATAGGTGCAGCAACACCGATAACCGCCTTATTTATATCCTCTAGACCTTTATCTTCAAGAAAAGCAAGACAGAGCTCTTCCATGGAATCGAAATTATTGATCTGATAATTGGCTTTATTGCTATAGGTAAGACAATCCTTGGTCACACAAAACCTGGCATTTGTCGCTCCCAAATCTGCGATAAGAATCAAGATGAGCTTCCCAGGTTAACATCATGAAAACTTAATATTTTTTTTATGATGGGCTGAAGAGTTGCATCTTCAAATGACTTCTTATTCACCAAAATATCAA
>CACLEI010000002.1 GCA_902605935.1 uncultured SAR86 cluster bacterium
ATTAATACAGGTGGAGTCTTAAATTCCTTTAAATTAGGTCTCATAGGATCAACGGATAATCACAAGGCCAGGGCTGGTGCTGGTTATAAAGAATTTGCAAGAAAATCAATGGGGGATTCTTGGGGAGCTAAAGATAATTTAACTTGGATTTTACCTCCTGAACGAGGTGCATCCTTTTATTCAACAGGAGGTTTGGTTGCAGTACATGCTGATAAGCTTGATAGGAACAAAATTTATGATTCTTTGTATGAGAGAGAAGTATATGCGACATCGGGTGAAAGAATCTTACTTTGGTTTAATTTAATTAATGGCCAGGAAGAAGTTCCTATGGGAAGTGAATTAGCTTTTTCTAAGAATCCATTTTTTGAAGTAAGAGCTGTTGGATCCTATAAACAGCTTCCCGGTTGTCCTGATTATGTAAATAATTCTATGTCAAAAAAAGAGGTAGAACGTCTTTGCCTAAATGAGTGCTACAACCCAACTAACGAAAGAAATTTGATAGATAGAATTGAGGTCATTAAAATAATACCTACCGAAAATTTAGATGCGTTGAATAATGCTATTCAAGACCCATGGTTAGTTTTTGACTGCAATGATACCGGCCAAGGCTGTTTAGTGTCTTTCGAAGACAAAGAATTTACTAAAGACAAAGTTAGTTCGGTTTACTACATAAGAGCCATTCAAGAAGAAAGCCTTGCTGTAGGGGGAGATCCTCTTCGTTGTGAATACAACGAAAAGGGAGAATGTATAAAGATCAAACCCTGTTATGCAAGTGGACCGGAATTTGAGCCTTCTGATGATTGCTTAGCTCCTATTGGAGAAAGGGCTTGGTCATCTCCAATTTTCTTAAACTATCTAAATTAAAGCTAAAGATGATAAGATGCCATCTCAAAAGTTAATAATAGATGGATTTTAGCGGTAACCACATCCTTTCTATAGATCAATTCGATCGTAAAGGCATAGAAAAATTATTTTCTGTTGCAGACAAATTAGAACCTTTCGCTTCCAAAGAAAAAATAACAAGAGTGCTTGAAGGCGCGATCCTAGGGAATATGTTCTTTGAGCCTAGCACAAGAACTAGGATAAGCTTTGGAGCTTCCTTCAACTTACTTGGAGGAAATGTTAGAGAAATTACAGAAGTTGGTAGCTCTTCCCTAGCCAAAGGTGAATCTCTTGCAGATACAGCTCAAGTTCTCAGTGGATATAGCGATATTATAGTTATGCGACATCCTGAAAATGGATCTGTAAAACGCTTTGCAGATTCAAGTAGAGTTCCGGTGATAAATGCTGGAGATGGATCAAATGAGCATCCCTCTCAAGCTCTTCTAGATCTCTATACTATTCAAAAAGAACTGTCAGAAAATAATAAAACTTTAGATGGCCTTAGAATCGCCTTAGTGGGAGATTTGAAATATGGAAGAGCCGTTCACTCATTATGTAAAATTCTCTCTTTTTACTCTAATGTAAAATTAAATCTCATTTCTCCTAAAGAACTAAAACTTCCTACGGAGCTATTAAATCAGCTAAATGAATCTGGTCTTAGTCTATCTGAGACTGAGAATCTTGAAGAAGGCATATCTGAAGTCGATATTATTTATATAACCAGAATTCAAGAAGAAAGGTTTAATAGCAAATCAGATGCCAATAAATACAGAGGACTTCTTAGCCTCAATCAATCTATTTATACTGCTAATTGTGAACCTAATACTGTAATTATGCATCCTTTACCCAGAGACTCGAGAAGTGATGCAAATGAATTAGATAGCGACCTATACGAAAATCCCAATCTAGCAATTTTTAGGCAGGCAGATAATGGCGTTGTAATTAGGATGGCCATGTTTGCTTTAGTTCTGGGTGTAGAGGACAAAATTGAGGAAACTTCAAAATTAGTTAACTGGAAGGTAGGTTTAGATCATTAGGTTAAAGAACTTTCTATATCTTCTAATAAATCTTCGATAGACTCTATACCTACTGAAAGCCTCACTAGACCATCACTTATTCCAATCTCTTCTCGAATTTCAGGTGGAATTGATGCGTGAGTCATAATTGCTGGGTGCTCAATGAGACTCTCAACTCCCCCAAGACTCTCTGCTAAAGAAAATAATTTTGTTTTTTCAAGAAAGTTAGTGGCACTTTCTAAACCGCCTTTTATTACCACCGATATCATGCCTCCGAATCCATTCATTTGCTTCTTGGCAATATTGTGCTGTGGATGACTCTCTAGACCAGGATAAATTACCTTCTCAATTGAAGAATGGGACTCTAAAAAAACAGCAATATCCTGAGCATTTTTACAATGTCTTTCCATTCTAACAGGCAGGGTTTTTAAACTTCTCAATAGCAAAAATGAATCAAATGGATTCATAATTGAACCTACGGCATTTTGTAGATAAAGAATGTCGTTAGCTATTTTTTCTTTATCTGGTGAACAAACTACAACTCCTCCTATTAAGTCCGAATGACCATTCAAATACTTAGTAGCAGAATGAACGACAATGTCAAAACCTAGTTCTATGGGGTTCTGAACGTAAGGAGAGCAGAAAGTATTATCGCAAACTGAGATTAGGTTATGTTTTTTTGCAAAAGTAGAGATGGCAGATAAATCGGCGATTTTAAGAAGAGGATTTGTAGGACTCTCAACCCATATCATTTTCGTCTTATCATTAATTGATGTTTCAAGGTTGTTTAGATCACTTAAATCACAAAATGTAAAATCGAGTCCAGCAGAGCGTTTTCTTACATTCTCAAAAAGTCTATAAGTTCCTCCATACAAATCATCCATGGCAATCACATGATCACCGGCATCTAGTAGTTCTAATACAGTTGCACTCGCTGCCATACCGGAAGCAAAAGCATATCCGAAAGTACTACCCTCTAGATCAGCTATGCAAGATTCCAGTGCTTTGCGAGTTGGGTTAGTACTTCTTGAATAATCATAGCCCTTGTGAACTCCTGGACTTTCTTGCACATAAGTGGAGCTTGTATAAATAGGAGTCATTATGGCCCCGGTAGTTGGATCGGGTTCTTGTCCAGCATGAATAGCTCTTGTTTCAAACCCTTGTTTATTCTTTTTTACAGACATAAAAACTACTTGAATTTATTACGGTAGTAATTAATTAAATCTACTTTAGTCACAAAACCAATAAAAGTTTCACTATCATAAATTATGGCTACTTTTCCTTCAGTAAGTATTGAAAGTAATTCATCTTTCGATGCATCAAATTGTAATGTGTCTAAATTATCCATCATGTAATCAGAAACATTATTAGAGAATGAAGATTGATCTTTGCTGACTGCAAAAAGTAAATCTTCTTCATCAAGAATACCCATTAATTTATTGTTATTCATAACCGGGATTTGAGATACGTACGATGCTCTCATTCTATTATATGCAACAAGAAGAGAATCGGTTTCGTTAACACTTATCATTTCTCCTTTATCAGCTCTTCTGTTGATTAAATCCCTTAAGTCTCCATAAGTCTTCAAATCAAGGAGATTGTTATCCTGTAACCATGCCTTATTGAAAGCTTTTGATAAATATTTGTTACCTGTGTCACATATAAAGGTCACAACATTTTTATGTTCCTTTTGCTTACGACACCACTTTGCTGCAGCAGCAACCAAAGTGCCCGTGGAAGATCCGCCAAGAATACCTTCTTCTTTCAAAATAATTTGTAAGACTTCGAAAGCTTCTTTATCTGAGACTGTTTCAGCATCATCCATAAGAGAGACCTCGAATGTATCTGGAATGAAATCTTCTCCTACACCCTCTACTAGCCAGCTTCCTCCATCGTAATTATATTCGCCTTTAAGAACTGCATCAGAAATTATGGAACCTTCAGGATCGGCTGCAACCATGCAGATAGATGGATTTTTAGACTTGAAGAACTCTGCAAGTCCTGTAAGTGTTCCGCCAGAGCCTACTCCTGCTACTACTGCGTCAATATTCCCTTGCATTTGCTTCCATATTTCAGGTGCTGTGGTTGTCCTGTGAGCAGTTGGATTAGCAGGATTGCCAAATTGGTTTGCAAGAAATGCTCCTGGTGTTTCTTGGGCTAACTTCCTGGCCATATCTTGATAATATTCAGGATGACCTTCCGGAACATCAGATCTTGTTAAAATTATCTCAGCACCAAGCCCCTCTAGGTGTAAGATTTTTTCTCTACTCATTTTGTCTGGAATAACCAAAATAATTTTATAACCTTTTAACGCAGCTATTAATGCTAACCCAATTCCAGTATTACCTGCTGTTGCTTCTATAATTGTTCCACCGGGTTTAAGTTCGCCCGACTTCTCTGCTTCCTCAATAATAGAAAGACCGACTCTATCTTTTATGGATCCTCCAGGATTGTTCAATTCTAATTTCACATAAAGGTCACAAGGCCCTGTATCAAGAGACTTCAATTTCATCATAGGTGTATTACCTATTAGATCTAAAAGGGAGTCATTAACGTCCATATTCATAAGATGCAAATCTTACATTAATTCTTATAAAATGATATGTATCAATATAAGGATATGGCTATGGAAGAAATAAATTTAAAACAGAAAGAATTCTGGTCTGGTTCAGGTGGTGATGTTTGGGTAAACAAACAAAGTGAGATGGATATTATGCTTAATCCATTGGGAACTAAAGCAATAAGTAAACTAGATTTAAGTGGAGTAACAAAAATAATAGATATTGGTTGTGGCTGTGGCGCAACTACTCTAGAAATTGCAAAGCAATTAGGTGAAGGAGAGATCATAGGAGTAGATATATCCGAGCCTATGCTGGCTAGGGCTGCTAAAAATGCTTCTGATCAATCTTTATCAAATGCTGATTTTCAAGTTTTGGATGTGCAAGTTGACGATATGCCATCAAATTTTGATATTGCCTTTTCTAGATTTGGCGTTATGTTTTTTGAAGATCCATACCAGGCTTTTTCAAACATATACAAATCTTTAAAAGAAAATGGTCAACTCAGTTTTGTATGTTGGCAAAATCCATCTTTAAATCCCTGGCAGAGTTTATCCTTACAAGTTATAAAAGAGTTCCTCGATCTGCCCTCTCCTCCTCCAAAAAGTCCTGGACCCTTTGCGTTTGAAGATAAAAATTATATTTCAGATATCCTCAATCAATCTAATTTTAAAGATGCAGAGATAGAAGATAATCAAGAAGACATTGTTATGTTTTCAGGAAAATCTATCGAAGAGGCTTGTGAAGACTACTTAACTATTAATCCTGTAGTGACTGAAATGCTTAAAAATTCAAAAGAAGAACTGAAAGATGAAATTCTTAAAGCATTAATTCTTAAGTTTTCAGAGTTTCACAATGGCGATGGGCTGTTGTTTCCAAGTGCAACCTGGATAGTTACAGCAAGAAAGTAGCAATTGTTCGTTTTTTATACAAAAGAATTTGCGTTTGCACTAAATTTGCTCGAATAGCGTTGATAAGGGAACAAAAGCTTTGGCATAGAGATTGCATTATTTGAGGTATGGAAATTAAAAAAAATCTAAAACTTAAAACCGTCGGTAAAATTGGAAAAGATATTAGCTATTTCATTCCTTTGGTAATGGGAGTCTATTTCATAGCAAGCTTTGTAAGCTCGACCTAATCTTATGTCTGCAGAAATAACACCTAACAATACCAAAAAGAAATGGGGTATCGAAATGAGTGATTCCCAAAGAACCACACTCGTTATAAGAATATTACTCGCTTATGTGATATTCGATACTATTGCTGATCTTCTGTAATTCTAACCAAACTTACAGATAGTAAGTTTATTGCCGTCTAAATCCCTGACGTATCCACCATAAAAAATGGGCGCCCTTTGTCCCGGGGCTCCTTCGTCTGAAGCTCCAAGAGATATAGCTTTTTCATAAAGAGCATTGACATCTTCCTCAGTTTCCATCGTAAAACCTACCATGCTTCCATTTCCAACAGTTGCCTCTTCACCATCGTAAGGGACAAAAACTGCAAAATTTGTGTCATCTCCTGGGATAGTCCAAAAAAAACTTCTTTCATTAGGACCAAAGCTGGTTGCTCCCATATCTTCAAACAAGGCATCGTAAAAACTTTTTGCTCTTTCTAAATCATTCGTTCCAACTGTCACATATTTTGCTATTTTTCCTTTCATACCTTCTCCTTTATTTTTATCTTATTGTATTCATCCCTAGTTAAGAATTCTAAAACTGTAGCATTAATGCAGTATCTCGGTAAACCATTTGGCCCATCTGGAAATACATGACCTAAATGTATATCCGAAGTAACAGATCTAATTTCAATCCTTCTCATTCCATAGCTATTATCTGCGAGTCTGTATACAGAACCTTCAACAGGTCTCGTAAAAGATAACCAGCCTGTTCTGGAATTAAATCTATATTTTGTATCAAATAAAGGGGCTCCACTGAGTTTATCTATGAAAACCCCATCAGGTGTATTTTTAAAAATTTCGTATTCCTTGCAATATCTTGCATCTGTACCGTCATTAAATGCCACTCGGTATGCCTCAGTATTTCCTAGCTTAAATAAACCCAAGGCTTGATAAAATTCTTTTGGGGAAAGATATCCCTGATGTCCGAAAACTTCAGAACCTCTTTCCAAAAAAAGGATAGTAGGAGTAGCCCAAGTTGGAGTTTTTATCACTAAACCTTCCAAGTTGGATGCATCTCTGTAAACCAAGGGTATGCTTCCTGCATATTCATCAGAAACATCTTCACGAAATTTATGGCAATATGGACAGAAACCTTCAGGTTCAATTACTACAATACTCTTTCCAATCTTTAAAAGATTATTGTCTTTTTTCGGCTCATAATCATTCCTAGCAAACTTAATGCCGGTTGAATGATCTGGACAATAACCATTCGGATTCTTCTTTATGTAGTCTTGATGATAGTTTTCTGCAACAAAGAACTTTGATAGAGGCTTTACTATTGTTTGAATATCACCGTATCCTCCATCTGTTAATAATGTTTGATATTCCTCAATTAATTCCAAGATTTTGCTCTGCTGCGCCTCATCTGAATACAAAACTATTGATCTATATTGTGTTCCTATGTCATTACCTTGCCTATTCAGCTGAGTGGGATCATGAGATTCCAAATAATGAATTATTAATTCTTCCAGCGTGATCAAATTTTTGTTGTAGGTAACCTCTACAACCTCAGCATGATTATTTGGGTTAAATTTGTTTGAGAACTTTGTAATATCTCTATAAGTTGGTCTAACCCCATCTCCATCAGCGTAACCAGATACAGCATCTATGACTCCATCTAACGCCTCATAACCTTTCTCCGCCCCCCAAAAGCAACCAGAACCTAGTACGATTTTCTCTATATGGCTTGTAGATTCATTCTCAGAAGAAAATAATAGAACACTTAAAAAGACACTATAAACAGTAAGAAACTTTTTCATCTTAAATTAAAGGCCCCAATTATTATTCGCCAACCAACTTATCGAAATTACAAAGCCCCAGATGGATTGAGTAATCAAAACTATTAGACTACCGATTGTACCCAGTGCTCTAAATATGCTGCTTGCCCCTTCTCTGGTGATACCATAAGCGTGAAATATTCTAGAGATTAAAAAAACATCTCCAAGGATCGCGATAGCCAGAGTTGGAATGTTTCCAACTGTCTCCAGAAGGAATGAAAGAATTAGAAAAAGAAGTGCATTTTCTAACAAATTAGCGTGAGCTCTTGATATTTGTAACAATTCAAAGCTGTCACCTAAGCCAAGGTTTGTTCCGGTTTTAAACCTTTGACGACCAGTTAAATAAGCCAATATCAAAGCAAGTATTGTGAGTGCGCAGGCATAAAAAAGTGTGACCATTTTAATTTCTATAATTCAATTTGATAAAAGTGTATTGTAATAAAGTTATTTAATTAGGGGTATAAAATGAAATCTTTCTTTTTAATTTTCGTAGTATTTTCTTTATCAAGTTGTGCAGTAGCTAGTTTAACCACAACAGCTGTATCAACAGCTGTCAAAGTGGCTGAAGTTCCCTTTAAAGTAGTTGGAAGTGTATTATCAGATGAAGAGGAAGAAACTGAAGAAGAGCAATAGGCTTGGTAGACACGAGTGGACTCGAACCACCGACCCCCACCATGTCAAGGTGGTGCTCTAACCAGACTGAGCTACGTGTCTATCGCTGAAATGAAGCATTATATAGGGAAATTTATTAGTGTGATGACAAATTTTAAGGGGCGTCTACGGGGCAAAACACCTCCACTTTTCTTACCCTCCTAAACCCCTTACTAGTCCTTGATGGTATAGTTAGGCTGTGATTTCTGCAGATATGAAAAAACTAATACTAATTACCGGAGTTTTACTTTCTGCCTATGCTTGGACTGATGTAAGAACAGATGATGAAACTATCCAACTGGAATGTGAAGAAACTTATTGGTTTCAAATTGATTTAGTCAGAAATGAGCATCTCGCATGGAAATATGATGAACCCAAAACTCCGCTTATTTTGAAGAGTATCGAAATAAAGCCGATCGAAATCAAATTTACTGTGAATAATGAAGATGCGCTTATCAATAGAAATACGGGTCAGGTAACTTTAAAAAAATGTCCTGCATGCACTTCGCAAACTTATCAATGTAAAAGGATCACTATTGAAGAATCTGCGGAGTCTAGAGAAATAAGACTTCAGGGTATTGAGAGTTCAAGATTATTTTAGATGAAAAAACTTAGTGAAGTTTTATTGACTCTGATAATCCTTATAAGATTTGAGGATAAATAAAGATAGGCCTTATGAATATAATTAAAGGATTTAGTTTAGTTGTTCATTGGGGGAGTTTCCTTACGGGAATTATATCTGCGCTCACTGCGCTTTATATTAGTGTCCTTCCAAATTTATATAATATTCAAAGGTTTGGTTTAATTGTGTTTGCTTTATTCGCTTTCTTTTCTTGTTCTGGATTAGGTTGGCTAGCAAGGTACACCTTAGTGGGGAAAGTACACTTTCTACCCTGGAAGAAAATAAATGATTAAGAAATAGTAATTAATATTATTGTTAATATCTAAAATAATCCTCAAATGTTGATAATCTTATTAGTTATCATAGCTGCTTGGGAAGTATATTGGACTTACCATGCTTGTTGGATTGCATCCAAACTTAATGACAAAAAGTCTTTTTTATTTTTCCTAATTTTTAACCTGTTAGGTATTCCAGAAATCATCTACATTTATAGGAAGAAAAAAGAATATACTAATTTCAATGAATAACTGGGTGAATTGGGTAATAGGTATTTGTTTTATAATTGTGGCTGTAATTGAACTCTTCTTTTAAAGAAATATGATTGAACTAATTCTACTAGTTATATTAATTTTTATCGGAATATTATGGTTTAGAAATTTATCCGATAACTCTAATAAAGAAGAAAATCCTGATATTGCAAAAGTAAGGAAACAAATGGCAAACAAATGGAGTGTCTATATGTCTATACTAGTAGTGAGTGGCTTTTTTGTATGGTTACTTATAACTAATGGAAACTTTAATTAATGATCTTAAGTCTATGCCAAAAAAACTTCATAAAATTGGTGATACAAAAAAAGATAGAAAAGGAAGGATAATTTTCTTTAAAGGTTACTCAACTGAGCGCTCAAAGAAAGGTTTTCCAATAGAGCTTTGGGAGCCTTTTGAATAGTGATAAAAAAATTGCTTAAATTATTTTGGAGAGCGGGCGTTGATGAGATCAAGCCACCTATGCGTCAACTAATGACAGAGGACGAATTTAGTAAAAATTCTCTCATAAGTGATGAAGGGGATTATGATGATATGTCTCAGCTGATAGATGATTTTGGTAAAAACCTCGAAGAAGAAGAAGTTGATTCCGTATTCGATAACCTAAAGGAAAATAAACGAAATTAGGACATACCTATGAAAAATTTTTTGGTTTTAATATGCTTTCTATCCTCGCTTAGTCTTTATTCTTTTTCTTTTCAAGATCAAATCTTGAATGCTATAAATACTGATGATTCTAGATTGAATAAAGTCGAAGAGATTCAAAAGAAAAAGTGCGATAGAACATTCCCGAATTATGGAAATAAGCTTAGAAAGAAGTGGGTAAGTTGTAAAAGTATAAATGAGAATAATCACTAAACACTCAATTCTTAGTGCTATTATTAGTTAAATTATTTTAGGAGTTGATATGAGATATATTTTAGGTACCTTTTTATTAATGAGTTCAATTAATGTTTTTGCAATGCATCATGCGTCGAATGAAATGCTAATGCCCGTAGCGAAACCTGGTCAAGTAGTCGTTACTTATAAAGGTGAATGTCCCTCAGGAAAAGTTGATGAATCGATTGAGATGGTAAAAAAAATAATCGCCTACGAAAGAGCAAATAGTCCTGTCTCCTACTCTTCATCACCAGGAGTTTGGTCCGATGGAACTATAGGAGCAGTTGACCTACATGACTCGATTGAGGCCATGGAAAAAGCTTTTGATTGGCAAGCAAATGATAAGACATGGTCTGATCTTTATAACCAAGTAGCGCAGAAATGTGGAACTACAGTTGAAGAATTTGCAGTTGTGAACTTGATTGCTAGATAGATAAGAAGGAATGACCTTGCTTGAAAAGGTTAGTGTAGAAAAAAAGGCTAACTTTTATTTTGATGGAAAGGTAACAAGTAGAAACGTACTCTTTGCAGATGGAAGTAAAAAAACCCTCGGAATTATGCTTCCTGGTGAATATGAATTTAATACCAGCCAGAAAGAATTAATGGAAATTACATCTGGTGAAATTGAGGTATTAATTTCTGGAGAGGAGAATTGGAAAGAATTGAAGGCTGGTATGTCTTTTGAAGTTCCAAAAGACTCTTCTTTTAAACTTAAAGTACAAACTATATTTGACTACTGTTGCTCCTATTTAGAGGACTAAGGGTTACTTTTTCTTTTTTCTATTTTGAATATGAATAGCCTTTTGATTCATCCCAAGTGTCGCCTCGTGAAGAGCCTCTGAGACAGTGGGGTGACTGAATATAGTTGAACTAAATTTTTCTGATGTTATTTCATTATCCATTGCAATCAAGCCTTGGTGCATAATCTCGGATGCAGAAGGTCCAAAAACCTGAATGCCTAATATTTGATCTGTTTCATTATCAGCATGGATGGTAACAGACCCAGTTGACTCACCAGATGATAAAGCTCTTCCACTAGCTGCAAAAGGGAAAGATCCAGATTTGTAGTCTACATCTAAACTCTTAAGCTCTTTTTCGTTTTTACCTACCCAAGCAACCTCAGGATGGGTATAAATTACATTAGGAATATGAGCGTAATTTATAAGAAAATTCTCACCGGCTATTCTTTCCGAAACCATAATCCCTTCCTCTGAAGCTTTATGAGCTAGCATTGGTCCTCTCACGACATCTCCAATTGCCCATATGGTCTTAGTTTTAGTCTGGCAATATTCATCGACTTCGATAAAGCCTTTATCATCTATGGAAACTAAATCATTATTGAATAAATCTTGAGTATTGGGCTTTCTTCCAATTGCTATAATCATTTTTTCAGCCTTCAGATTAATATCTTCTCCATTTTCTTGGAACTTAACTTCCACACCAGTCGTTGTATCTGAAATATCTAAAATGTTAGACCCAAATCTTATATCTAACCCTTGTCTATTAAATTCTCTAAGAATTTGTCTAGACATCCTTGCATCCAACATTGGCAAGAACTCTTGTTGAGCTTCCAAAATTGTTACTTCTGACCCTAATCTTGCCCAAACACTTCCTAATTCCAGCCCGATTATTCCTGCTCCAATAACTATTAATTGTTTGGGTATTCCTTCAAACTTCAAAGCGCCCTCACTATCGACGATGTTGCTTGTGAAGTTGATATTATTTAATTCTGTAGGGCTAGAACCAGTAGCAATAATGATATTCTTGGTTTCATAAATATGACTTTCACCATCTTTAGATACTTCAACCGATGTATCAGATGTAACTTTTGCTTTGCCTTCGATCAGATCAATCTTATTAGACTTAAATAACGCACTCACTCCATTAGTAAGCTGCTTTACGACTTCATCTTTCCTGGACATCATCTTTTTCAAATCAATACTTACATCTTTTATTTCTAGACCATGTTTTGAATACTGGTCTTCCAATTGATAATGCTTATATGAAGAATCTAGTAAAGATTTTGATGGAATACAGCCAATATTTAAGCAAGTTCCACCAATAGATGATTGCTCAACACACCCTACTTTCAGTCCGAGTTGCGCAGCTCTTATTGCAGCGACATATCCTGCCGGTCCGCTTCCAATTATTAAAATGTCGTACATACAAAAAGTAGTAATCATATCATCTATAAATTCTCCTTATTAATTCTTTATTCTTAGGAGATAAAACTTTAAGGTATATTTATAAAGTGAAAAGAAACTTATTTTGGGGCTTTTAATTAATTATGATAAGACTGATACTGATGCTGCCAAATTTTATCCTTCTGTGGTTATCTGGCAAAAAACAAATCACACTAGGAGAAAGAAAATTACTTCCTGCATTTCAACTTATTTGTGAGCAAAACGAAAAGTTAGGAATCCAATATAAAGATATCTCTCCAGCAGATTTACGAGCGAATTATATATCTCAGAATATTGCCAAGATTGGCCTTGAAGAGATAATTACTTCAAGCCACAAAGTGCCAGTTGACGGTGATACTATAGAGGTAAGGGAATATTCTTCTGGAAAAATTAACAAATCTGGATCATCACTAGTTTACTTTCATGGAGGCGGTTGGGTAATTGGTGATACCGATACTCATGACAATGTCTGCAGGTATATCTGCAAAAAATTAAATATAAAAATATTTTCAGTAAATTACAGACTCTCACCAGAATATAAATTTCCTATTCCCTTTAATGATTGCTTTGATGCTTACGAATGGATATCAAATCATGCAGAGCTCTTAGAGGTTGATCCAGAAATGATATCAGTCGGTGGAGACAGTGCCGGAGGAAACTTAGCTACTTCAATATGTATTGAGAGGAAGAAAAAAGAAAAACCTCTACCAAATGCTCAACTTCTTATCTACCCTGCGACCGACCTTAGATTGGTAACTAATTCAATGATAAAAGATTGTAATGAAGGATATGTGCTTACTGAGGAGTTGATGAAGTGGTTTGTTGATCATTATCTGGATTCGGATGAACTAAAAAATGATCCACGAGTTTCGCCTTTGCTGGCAGAGAAGTTTGATGGCCTTCCCCCGGCTTTAATTATCACAGCCGGTTTTGATCCATTAAGAGATGAAGGACTGCAATATTCAGAAAAGATGAAACAAGACAGTGTAACTGTTGTTTATAAAGAATATTCGGCTTATATCCATGGCTTCTTTAATATGCTACAAGTTCCAGGTATAAAAAAATCTATTGATGAGATATGTGAGGAGTTTAAAGAGCTTACAAAATAAAAGGCCCCTATGGACCTTTTATTAATCAATAATGTGAAACTCTAATCTCTTGTGACAATAGTTTCAGTAGATTGGTCGGAATATTTAGAAAGCTCTTCCCTCGCAATTACTCTTCTATGCACTTCATCAGGTCCATCAGCTAATCTGAGTGTTCTCATGTGAGCGTACATGCTTGCTAGAGGAAAGTCCTGACTGACTCCGCCACCACCATGCATTTGTATTGCTCTGTCGATTAACCTGCATGCAACAATAGGTACATGTACCTTTATTTGTGCAATTTCACTTCTAGCTACTTTATTTCCGACTGTATCCATCATATGAGCAGCATTTAAAGTGAGTAATCTAGATGTTTCAATATCTATTCTGCTTTCAGCTATATAGTCATAGTTTGCGCCTAAAGTTGAAATTTTCTTTCCAAATGCAACTCTTTCTTCAGATCTTTTAATCATAAATTCAAGTGCCCTTTCCATAACACCGATGGTTCTCATGCAATGATGAATTCTTCCAGGTCCTAATCTTCCTTGAGATATTTCAAAACCTCTCCCTTCACCAAGAAGTAAATTCTCTTTTGGTACTCTTACATCTTTAAACGATACACGACCGTGTCCGTGAGGGGCATCATCGTAGCCAAATACGTGCATCATTTGTTCAATTTTTATTCCAGGAGTATCCATTGGAACAATAATCTGCGATTGCCTTTGATGTTTAGGATTGTCTGGATTTGTCATGCACATAAAAATGAGAACTTTACAACGAGGATCGCCTGCTCCTGATGTCCACCACTTCTCACCGTTTATCACATACTCATCTCCGTCTAACACAGCAGATGAACAAATATTTGTGGCATCAGAAGAAGCAACCGCAGGTTCAGTCATTGCAAAAGCAGATCTTATCTCCCCATTCAATAAAGGCTTTAACCATCTTTCTTGTTGCTCCTCATTCGCATATCTTGCCAAAACTTCCATATTTCCAGTATCTGGAGCTGAGCAATTAAATATTTCTGAAGCTAAACCTGATCTTCCCATAATTTCAGCTAAAGGCGCATAATCCAAGTTACTCATGCTTTCACCCATAGGATTCTCGGGAAGAAATAAATTCCAAAGACCTTCAGATTTTGCTATTTCTTTTTTGTCTTCAATTATTTGCGGAATTTGCCATCTATCTCCTTGCTGCGTAAATTCTTCCATTTGTTGGGCATATATAGCTTCCGCCGGATAAACATGATCATCTAAAAATTTAGAGATACGCAATTGCAAATCTTTGGATCTATCAGAAAATTCAAAACTCATTTTTTTCCCCTTATCATTTATATAAATACCATTTTGGTATATTATAAATCTTAGTTATAACGTTTTATTATCAATTTTGTAAATCATAGAGATATATAACTCTTTAGTCTATAAAACTCAGTTAATTCTGCAAAAAAATCTAATCCAATATGAAAATTAAAGATACAGACCTAAATTTATTCATAGCATTTGATGTCATCTACACAGAAAAAAACTTGACTAAATCTGGGCAGGTTCTCGGTATAACACAACCGGCCGTAAGTAATGCGTTGGCAAGGTTAAGGGACCTTTTTAACGATGAGTTGTTTATAAGAACATCAAGAGGAATGATTCCAACACCTGTTGCAAATCAATTGATTGGAGATATAAGAAACGCTTTATCGCTTATACAGAATACAATTTCTGTAAGTGAAAAGTTTGATCCCTCAACTGCAAACATGACTTTTAAAATTTCAATTGGTGATACCTCAGAATATAGACTTCTTCCTTTATTGATCAAAGAACTTGCAGAGATAGCTCCTAAGGTAAAAGTTGAGACTTACCTCACTGCACGAAAAGATGCTCCTAGAGAACTTGCATCAGGTGCAATAGATTTTAGCATTGACCCTCCCCTTCAAAGTGATCAACACCTCAAACATGAAAAAATATATCAAGAAGATTATGTGATGATCGTAAGAAAAGATCATCCAATACTAAAAAAACAAAAAATTACTATAGAAGATTATTTAGATCTATCACATATCCATATTTCAAACAGAAAGACTGGGATGGGTCATGTAGATATGACTTTGTACAAATTGGGTTTAAGTAGGGATATATATTTAAGAGCTCAACACTTCCTAGTGGCACCTTACATTGTTGAACAGTCAGATATGGCCATAACAACCACAAAAGGATTTGCCGTTGATAGAAATCTAGCTTGGCGAGAATTACCTTTTGATATTGACCCACTGGTTTTGCATCTATATTGGCATGAGAATAATGACAACGAGTCCTCATCAAAATGGATGAGGGATTTAATGCTAAAAACCTACGGAAAACTGCAAAAAGTAAATTAACTATTGGTGCGGATGAGAGGACTCGAACCTCCACACCTTGCGGCACCAGAACCTAAATCTGGCGTGTCTACCAATTCCACCACATCCGCGAGAGCGATCATTATAGGCATACAATTGAAGAATGTAACCTATTCGTTTTCAGCCTGCGATAGAGCTAACTCCAGATCATTAAGCTGCTCTCTTAGATTAAGTAATGATTGATTTACCTGAACACGATATGCATTGAAGGAGTCAATACTTTCCTCAATATCTGCCAATCTGTCTGATCCTGTTTCATTAGCAGCAATATCATCAAAATTATCTAGCTGACTATTAATATTATCTTGAATATTTTTAATCCTAGCTAACTCAAGTGTTAGAGCTCTTTGTTGAGCGGATAAAACTGCGTCTTTTTTGTCTATGCTTTCAATTTTCTCATTCAAATTTTCAATTGAATTTAGATTTTCGGATATATTTTTTCTATTTCTCTTATTGCTAAGATCCCATAACTTTCTTACTTCTTTATTAATAAATTTCAAGTCTGCATCGACCTCTTCAGATAAGGTATTTAATTGTTGATCTTTTTCAGCAATGCTTTCTTCCAAGACGCTAATTCTTTCAACAAAATTTTGTCCAGCTTGTTGTTGATTCCCTGAGGTATTAAAAAACCACAAGAACAGAATTATTAAACCAATTGAATTTAATATAAGAACCAAAGAGGAGAATAAAAAACTTCCTCCACCTGTTTTTCTTCCCCTTCTATTCGAAGACAAATCTGGTCTTTCAGGTTTTATATCCTTTTTTTCTTCGCTAAGATTTTGATTCATAGTTTTTTAAATTGCTCTTTCATTCTATTTGATCGCATATACAATAGATTCTAAAATAGAGTTTAACAATTAATCTAAAATAGAATTAGATCTAAATAGAGGAATATTATGAATTTTGAATTTTCTGCTGATCAAATGCAATTAAAAGATATTGCTAGAAAATTTCTTGAAAAAGAAGAATCAGTTAAAAGAGCCAGAAATGTATTAGAAGGAGAAGCATCTTACGATGAAGATCTCTGGTCTCAAATCATAGAAATGGGTTTCACCGCTACTGCAATTCCTGAAGAATATGGCGGACTAGGATTAGGCTACTTGGAGTTATGTGTTATTGCTGAAGAGCTAGGAAGAAGTTTGGCTCCAACGCCCTTTTCTTCAAGTGTATACCTAGCTTCTGAAGCCATAATAAATTTCGGGGACGAGTCTCAAAAACAATCTTATCTTCCCGGCCTTGCATCAGGAGAAAAAATAGGTGCATTTGCTCATAGTGAAACCAATACATCCCCTACAGAAACTAATATCAGTTGTTCTTTTTCCGGTGGGACTTTATCGGGTACAAAAATTGCTGTAGCAGACGGAGATGTGGCAAATACTTTTATAGTGACAGCTAATAATGGTTCAGGTGTAGGCCTTTATTTGGTTGACGGCACAGCTGATGGCATAGAAATGGAACCTCAAGCTACTCTAGATCCTTCAAGATCTCATGCCTCTATCACTTTTAGCAATACTCCGGCGACTGAACTTAAGTCAGACTGGTCAGATGTTCTAAGCTTACTTGATAGAGCAGCTGTTTTATTTTCCTTTGAGCAATTAGGAGGTGCAGAAGCTTGCATGGATATGGCTAAGGAATATGCTATGGGAAGATATGCATTTGGAAGATCTATTGCATCCTTCCAGGCAATTAAACATAAACTGGCAGATATGTTTATAGCTGTTGAACTTGCTCGTTCAAATTGCTACTACGGAGCTTGGGCGTTAAGTACCGATGCTCCAGAATTGCCCACTGCTGCTGCTACATGTCGCGTAAGTGCAAGTCAGGCCTTTCATGAGTGCTCGAAAGAAAATATTCAAACTCATGGAGGTATGGGTTTTACTTGGGAATTTGACTGTCATCTCTACTATAGAAGATGTCGTCAACTTGCTGCCAATATAGGTAGCCAATCAATTTGGAAAGATAAACTAATCGGTTCTTTAGAAAGAGCCAATCAAATATAGGAGAAAGATATGGACTTTAATGATACTCCCGAAGAAGCTAAATTTAGAAAAGAAGCTTACGAGTGGCTTGCATCAAATGCTGAGCTTAAAGAAGGACCAAAAGACAGTTGGAGAGCCTCATCAGAAGAAGAAGGCCTAAAGCAGGTCAAAGTTTGGCAAAAGAAACTTCATGAAGGTGGCTGGGCGTGTCTTCATTGGCCTAAAACATATGGTGGCAGAGAATCAACTCCTATAGAGAGGGTGATATGGGGCCAAGAAGTCTCGAAATTCAAAGTACCTGGAGGCTATCTTGAAATTGGTCAAGGAATGGCTGGACCGGTAATGATGATGTATGCAACTGAGGAACAAAAAGAAAGGTATCTACCGCCTCTAGCTACCGGCGAAGAAATCTGGTGTCAACTTTTCAGTGAACCAGCTGCAGGATCTGATGTGGCAGGTATCAAAACTAAAGCCGAACTGGATGGGGATACTTGGACTATTAATGGACAAAAGGTTTGGACTTCCGGTGCCCACTTCAGTGATTACGGAATACTTGTAACCAGAAGTGATCCCTCTGCACCTAAGCACAAAGGTTTAACTTTCTTTTTTGTAGATATGAAATCTCCAGGAATAGAAGTGAAGCCAATAAAACAAATTTCCGGTGGAGCGAATTTCAATGAAGTCTATTTCACAGATGTGAAAATACCTGATAGTCAAAGGCTCGGGGCCGTAGGAGATGGGTGGAAAGTATCTCTTACTACTCTAATGAATGAAAGATTAGCTGTTGGTGATGCCTCAGGACCTGATTTCGAAGAAGCTTTTTCTTTAGCCAGGGGACAAGACCTAAATGGCAAATTAGCTATCGAGAATGATTCGGTCAGAGAAAAGCTAGCTGATTGGTATTGTCAACAGAGTGGGTTGAAATATGCAAAGTATAGAAATATTTCAGCCCTATCAAGAGGTGAAACACCTGGGCCACAATCATCTATAACTAAAATAGTAAGTGGAAATAAACTTCAAGAAATTGCTAATTTTGGTTTAGATATGCTTGATTCTGCTGGTATTTTGAGAACAGATGAAGAAGGTGCCGAACAGTCTATGTATCAATATGGATTTTATGGAGCTGCTGGAATAAGAATTGCCGGTGGTACAGATGAGATTCTTAAAAATATTATTTCAGAACAGGTACTTGGTATGCCTCAAGACATGAGAGCAGATAAAGGACTACCTTTTAACGAAATACCTACAGGAAATAAGTAGAGAAAAAAATATCAAAAAAGGCGCAAACTCTTTTTTATATTCTGAGTTCGCGCCTTTTTCTTTAAAAAATAATACCCTCTTCTCAGAAGAATTTGATGATTTGTACTCTTCTGTAAAGGGTGCAGTTGCCGAATGTAATCATGTATTTATAAAAGGCAATAATCTCAACGAAAGGTTTGAAAACTTGGAAGAAAATTCTAAGTTTTTTATTGGTGAAATAGGTTTTGGTATCGGAATTAATTTTTTAACCACATGCAAGAGTTGGTTGAATCATGCAAAGCAAAATCAGGTTTTAGAGTTTTACTCGTTTGATAAATATTTATTTAGATTGAGTGATTTTAAAAAATTATATATTTCTTGCCCGGATCTTAAAGAATATATTTCAGAATTTGAACTTAGTTATCCAAGAAATATTCAAGGTGCTCAAAAAATATCATTATTTGATGGGAGAATTATTCTTAATTTAATAATTGGAGAAATTGAAAGTACTCAAGAATATATTAAATTAATGAATAAAGTAGATGCGTGGTATCTAGATGGATTCTCTCCTTCAAAAAATCCAGATCTTTGGTCAAAAAAGCTATTTAAGTGTATTCATAAATCTTGTCATGAAAAAACTACATTTTCTACCTATACGTCATCTGGATTTGTTAAAAATAATTTAACCGAATCTGGTTTTAATCATAATAGAGAAGAGGGTTTTTCAGAAAAAAGACACATGCTTAAAGGTAATGTCGATACGCGACTAAAAAAGAATACTTCAAATACCAAAGTGGCAGTTATAGGATCTGGGATAACAGGATGTGTATTGAGTTACACACTTGCCAAAAAAGGCATAGAAGTTGATTTGTATGAAAAGTCTGACAAAATTTGTTCAGGTGCATCTTCACATGAGCTACTCGTAACCTATCCCAGACTTTCTGCCCACGACACTGCTTTTGGTTCTTTCACCCTCCATTCATATATCTTTGCAACAAATTTTTATAAACGGTTAAAAACAGATGCATGGAAAAGAACAGGAGTTATTATCCTCAACCATGATGCAGCTACTGAAAAGAGACAATCATCTCTCCTTGAAAAAAGAGCTGATGGGGAGATCTACCGATTTATTGATCCTAATGAAGCATCAGACATATCAGGAATAGACATTAAATTTAATGGGCTTTTCTATGAAGATGCAGGATATATCCTGCCTGAAGAGATGTGTAAATTTCTCATAGAATCTCAAAAAATAAATGTTTTTACTTCTTCTCGTATAAAAAACATAACGAAAAATAGAGAAACTGTTCATTTGAATATCGGAAAGCAAGAATTTGAATATCAGAATGTTTGCTTATGTACGGGCAGCGATACTACTGAGATTTTCGATATTGATGCCATCGGTATAAAAAGAGGTCAAGTAACCCACATAGAAAGTCTAGATAGTGTTTCAAAAATAAAATTACCTATTTGCGCAAAAGGATATATTTCACCTCGAGTAAATAGTATCCATCTAGTCGGCTCAAGTTATAGCGATAATGAAGATACTGATTTATCTGAAGAAGAACATCTATATAATTTGAATAACTTAAAGTTACTAATAGATGAAGAAATGAATGTAGTCTCTGGACAAACAGGTCACAGAGCAGTTTCTAAAGACCATATGCCTATTGTGGGAAAGAAAGATGGTATCTATATCAACACCTGTCATGGCTCTAGGGCGTCTGTTACTGCCCCTATTAGCGCTGAAATTATTGCCAGTATGATCGTTGGAGAGGCACCTCCTTTGATGGGTAGAGAATTAGAGTCTTTGTCTCCTGAAAGGTTTAATTAAAATTAGTAAGGACCTCTTGGATTAAAGAATCTACGCCAGCTTGATCATATTTATCACCCCCTCTTTTAAATCTAGTGAAGGCATACCACACAACATCGTCAGTCTTTGTATCATGAAGTCTAATTGATATTTCATCTTTTTCTGACCTGATAAAACGTTGGTCCCTCGAATCTAGGTATCCGTATCGATAATAACCATAGCCTCCAAGGTCTGTTGATCTTTCTATTTCTCTCATTGTGCCTATATAAAATCTCACTGTTAGATCAGCTTTGTCAGACTTAATAAGTCCTTTTTGAGTTAATACAGAGTCTAATGATCTTGCAATTCTTTGAATAAGAATAGGGTTTATGCTGATCATCTCATCTTGATCATCAAGAGACGGCGCAACGATCGAGTAAGATTTATAAGCAGATAGGTCATACTGTGAATCAGAGTCAGATTGAACAATGAGAGAACTAGCGCATGAAGCAAGAAATAACAAGACAGCTACACTAATAGATATTTTAATTTTATGTTTCATATATAAATTTTAGAAAAAAATGAATCTTCTTCCTAATTTCTTTTTGCAGCTGTTATATTGTACTTGATACCTATCGGCTTGTCTTTGGACTTTGTCTGCTACTGATAGAAGCCATGGCTTAGTTCTATAGCTTCCTCTTTTGTATCCACCTCGCCCTTCATGATATGCCAAATATAGAGCCCTAGCATTTGTGACTGATATGCCCAATTGCTTATGAGTCTTATAATTGTACCACCCCACAAAATCGACTGAATCTTCAAAATCATTCCTACTAACAAACCACCCCCCACGGTCATTTAGGTACATCTCCCAAGTACCATCAATTGCCTGGGCATAGCCTCTAGCACTAGTGACTCTTTTCCATGGGATAAAACCTAAAAGCTTCCTTCTTTCTGGTCTTGCGTCAGCCCTGAAGCTTGATTCTTGCTTGATAATAGCCATTGAGACAGAGACTGGAATTTTCCATCTTTTCTCAGTTTTTTTTGCGGCCTTATACCAGCTGTATCTTTCTTTAAAAATCTTACAAACGTCAGTGGTAGTGCTTGGAGGGCTATTTGATACACAGGCATTCAATATTATTAAAATGAAAATACTTATGAATACTTTATACATCTAACTATCCAGAATCTTTAAGGCCTCTTCTTCATCAAGAATTGGGATTTGAAGGTCAGAGGCTTTTTTTAGTTTTGAACCGGGTTTCTCTCCCGCAATCAAAAATTCAGTCTTACTAGAAACAGAACTAGAAACCTTTGCACCTACTCTTATCAATTCTTCCTTCAACTGACTCCTTGCTATGCCATTAAACGAACCTGTAATGACAATAGATTTAGAGCTAAAAGGATTATCCCCTTTGATTTCCACTGGTTTAGGATTAACTCCTAAGGTGATTAAGTCTTCAACTAAACTTATATTTTCTTCTATAGCTAGAAATTCTTTTATAAAATTTGATGCAACCGGTCCTATATCATTTATCTCCAATAAATCTTCTTCATTTGCTGAGAGGAAATTAGTTATGTTATTAAAATTTAAAGCTAAATTCATAGCAGTTGCTTCACCAACCTCCCTTATTCCAAGAGAATATATAAATCTTGGTAAAGTAGTGTCTCTGCTTTCTTGAATAGAACGAATTAAATTTGTAGCTGACTTCTCACCAAATCCTTCAAGATCAATAATGTCCTTTATTTCTAATTTAAATAAGTCAGCGAAATTTGATACCAAATTTTTATCTACCAATAATTCAATTATCCTTTCGCCTAAGCCATCAATGTTTAAAGCATTTCTTGAAACAAAATGTATTAAAGATCCAATTCTTTGTGCAGGACAATCAAGCCCCATGGTGCATCTAAGGATAGCTTCCCCTTCTATTTTGACTAAGTCCTTCTTACAGCATGGAAGTCTTTTTGGTAAGGATATCTTTTGAGATCCTTTTTTTCTTTTATCTAAATCAACAGAAATAATTTGAGGTATGACATCTCCAGCTCTTTTAATATCGACTGTATCACCTTCCCTCACATCCAATCGATCTATTTCATCAAAATTATGAATGCTGGCATGTGAAACGGTAACTCCTCCTATATTGACTGGCGTAAATTCGGCTACAGGAGTAATGCTACCGACTCTTCCAATCTGATAAGAGATTTTTTTAACTACAGTAGTGCCTACTTCAGCAGGAAATTTTCTGGCAATGGCCCATCTGGGCGCCCTGGAGACTTTTCCCAAAGAAATTTGCTTATCTAGGTCATTTACTTTGAATACTATGCCATCAATTTCGTAGGGAAGATTTTCTCTAGCATTCGAAATTTTATGAAAATATTCTTCACAAGCTTTTAAATCATCAGCCACATCACTGAAAGGATTAATTGGGAGTCCCCATGATTGATATTGTTTTAACATCTCTGATTGAGAGTCAGGAAGTTTAAATTTTCCTTCCTCAATGTAGCCAATACCATGAGCATAAAATTTCAAAGGCCTTGAAGCAGCAATTGAAGGGTCCAGTTGTCGAAGACTACCAGCTGCAGCATTTCTCGGATTGGCAAAAGTTTTTTCTCCTTCTTTGATTGCTTTTTTATTTGCTAAATCAAAATCCTTTTTTTCGATAAAAACTTCTCCTCTTATCTCTATAAGACTTGGCAGTTCAGAATTATTATCTATTAGTGATAGAGGTATTGAATTGATCGTCCTTATATTATGAGTGATATCTTCGCCAATCTTTCCATCTCCCCTAGTACTTGCTACATCTAGGTGACCGCTTTTGTATAGCAGATTAACTGCAATTCCATCTAATTTAGGTTCGCATGAAAAGCTTATGTTGCCCTCAATAAGTAGCCTTTCTAGGATACGCTTATTAAAGTCTTCCATATCATCATCATTAAATGCATTGTCTAAAGAAAGCATAGGAGTCAAATGTTCTATTTTCTTGAAACCTTCAAGAGGCTTACCGCCGACTCTTTGGGAAGGAGAATAGGAGAATTGATATTTTGGAAATTTGGCTTCCAGATCAAGTAGCTCATTAAATAAAGCATCGTATTGATGATCTTCAATAGAAGGTTCATCCAAGGAATGATAGTTATGGGAATGGAGGTTTATAAGTTTATGGAGTTCAAGTACCCTTTCTTTGATCTTAAGACTATCTTTCATCAATGATCGAACTAACTAGCAGAGGCAAGAAATTGTCTTTGATGTTCATGAAATTGATTTTTCATATGTTCAATCATTTGTTTGGTCATAAAGTTGCGATCTTCATCCAAGATCTGGCATTGGAAGGTCTCTTGAATACTTTGAGAGACCTCGACGAACAACTCGAAAGATTCGATTGGATTAGTTAGGTTTTGAGGGTCAAGAACTAAAGCAATATCATTTGATTTAATAGATTCAGAAAAGAAACCAGGGTTCTTACCATTCAAAATCGTAAATGAAGGAGCATTATCTGAATCTAGTATTGTAAATATGCCTTTTTCTTCAAATCTGTAATTATAAAAAACCAAGGCTTGAGATAATGAAGATTCAGAAAACACTGAATCATTTTCGTCATGAAGATGAATAATATTTAAGTTGACAGCAGGAGCGATATCTAAATCTTCTTCATGATCATCTGCTGATGATAATAATTCAGATTCTTCTTTATCTTCATACCCCTGCCATTCCTCTTCGAAATCTAGACTTTCTTCAGATGAGGGATTGATTAGATCAACTTTCAGCTTACTTCTTCTAATTCTTAAAGCTCGTCTAATGCCATCTATGAAGACTAATGCTAATAAACAACCAATAAGTAATGTAAGAATTTCTGCTAGGTTAAACATATCAACTTGCAGCCATTTCCACAGCTTGATCCACATCAACTGCTACCATTCTAGAAACACCGGGCTCTTGCATTGTAACTCCCATAAGATGCTTACTTTTTTCCATAGAAATCTTATTGTGAGTGATGTATACAAACTGGACTCTCTGAGACATTTCCTCAACAAGGTCGATAAATCTCATGGTATTGAGATCATCTAAAGGCGCATCTACCTCATCAAGAAGACAAAAAGGGGCTGGATTAAGTTCAAAAAAAGCGAAGACAGTAGCTATAGCAGTGAGTGCTTTCTCACCACCTGATAATTGAGAAACGCTTGCATTCTTTTTTCCTGGTGGTCTTGCAGTAATTCCTATTCCACAGGTGAGTAAATCGTCTCCCAACATCACCAATTCAGCATGACCTCCCCCAAATAATTTTGGGAAAGAAAGAGATAGACTTTTGTTTAATTTATCAAAAGTATCTTTAAAAGTGGTACGAGTCTCTTTATCGATTTTAGTTATAGCCCTTTCTAGAGTTTCAAGAGCTTGCATAAGTTCTTTATGTTGCTCATCAAGTAATGTCTTTCTTTTTAACTCTTGATCATATTCTTCCATTGCTACTAGATTTATTGCACCCAATCTAGAAATCTTTAATTCTATTTGCTCTAATTCAGCAGCATAATTCTCAACTGTTTTGTCTTCGTTTAAATCTTCTTTTATTTTTGAGAGATTTCCATTTAAACCAACAACCTGTGATTCAATATTTTCTTGTTCAATCTTAGAGGCTTGTCTGTCTAACCTTAGATTTTCTAACAATTCTCTAAGTTTTATTGCGGCTTGCTCTTTCTCGATCTTTTCTCTTTCTATGTTATGAATAGAGGCATTACATTCTTCAATATCTTTCCTTGATTGTAGTAATTTATCCTCAACCTTGAGTCTATCTGATAAAAGTGAATCTAGCTTATTTTGTATTTCACTGATTGGCTCTTTCAATTCATTCAACTCTTCTTCAAGTTTAGAATTTTCTTTTTTTAGATCATGCATCTTCCCGTCTAAATGAGATCCTTCAGAATTAAGTGAAGCAAGTTTTGCCTGTAATTCAGCATACTTATCAGTTTTATCAATTAAGTTTATTCTTTGTTGCTTCGCACCTTCAGATGCATTAATCAAAAAATCTTGCGTCAACTTAGTTAACTTTACAGGTTCAGATTCTAGGTTACTTATCTCCTTCCTAATAGAATCTACCTTTGCAAATACATCTTCTACTGATTCTTTTTTAAATAACTTGGATTGAATATTTTCAATAGCAGTAGAAAGATCTACTATTAAGTTTTTAGTTTGAGTTATAAAAAACAGCCAAGAGCCTTCTATTTTCTTGGCCTCAGCTGTATTAGATTCCTCATCACCCGACTCTTTAAGAAACTCCAATTCCTTTTCTATATTAATAAGTTCTTTCTGAGCAGACGATTTATTTTCCTCAAGATTTTGTAAATCCTTAGATCGTGCATCAATAAGAATTGAATTAGTGGAAATTTTTTCATTTATTTCATTAACTCTATCTTTTTTAAGAGAAATATCTTGTTCTGTTCTAGATATATCGGCACCGAAACTATAAAACACTTGTTGAACTTTATCTAATTCAGTCTGTAGCTCAATTTGCTTCGCCCTTAGTTTAATAATCTCGCTATCAGATGTATTTTTTTCAGAATTTATCGCTTCGACTTTGAGTTCCTGATTCTTAACTTCCTGTTCTTTTACTATTAATGCTGATGAAACGTCTCTCCATTTAGAGCCTAAAAGTATTAATTGAGCATGCGTCTCTTCTTTTCTCAGCTCATGATATTTTTCTGCAGCCTTAGCTTGTCTCTGGAGTTTAAATAATAATCTTGTAATCTCTTCCCTCAAATCATCTAATCTTGATAAATTTTCTTTAGTTCTTTTTATTCTTGATTCGGTTTCTTTTTTTCTCTCAAGGTATCGTGAGATGCCGGCTACTTCTTCTATGTAGCCTCTCATTTCTTCAGGTTTAGCGCTAACTAATTGCGATATCATCCCTTGTTCGATGATTGCATACGATCTAGGTCCTAATCCTGTACCTAAGAAAACATCAGTAATATCTTTTTTTCTGCAGCTTGTTCCGTTTAAATAGTAGTTAGATTGACCATCTAACTCTAAACTTCGCCTTACAGAAATTTCACTATAACTTGAGAATTCTCCACCTATACGTCCCTCTTTATTGTCAAAAAATAATTCTACTGAAGCTTTTGAGACTGGTTTCCGTGAAGATGAGCCATTGAAAACTACATCAGTCATAGAATCACTTCTTAAATTTTTTGCCGAACTCTCACCTAGGACCCAACGAACGGCATCTATAACATTAGATTTCCCACAACCATTTGGGCCAACAATACATGACATGCTTGATGGAAAGGTAACAGAAGTTGGATCAACAAAAGATTTGAAGCCGGAAAGCTTTATAGAATTGAGTCTCATAATTGTAATTCCTTTAGGGGGTAAGAAACCAATACCTTGAATAAAGGCATGAATGAAACAAAAATAGCTTTCATTTACCCTGAAATTTTAGTCTATATAGGCTTAGGAGACTACTGATTTTTTCTTTTTTTTACTGCTTCTATAAGCGATCTTAAATCATCCTTCTCTTTCTCAGAATTCAACAAGGGAATAGCTTGGTTCCATAATTCAATAGTCAATTGAGGATTACTGTTTTCAAGTTCAGCTAAACCTTTTAGAGTTAAGGCTGAAGGATTATTTGGATTTTTTTTAAGTGCTTCTTCTAACAAAATATATACAGTGTCACTAAATTTTCTACCAGCACTCATGAACAACACTTGTGCATATTCAGCAACTACTTCTCCGTCCAAATCATTACCAAATCTATTATAAATCTCCTTATAAAGATCTCTAGAAAGCATAAACTCATCAATGTTCTTCAACTGGCGTGCAAGAATATATAATTCTCCTGGCTCAACATCTTTTTTTTTAACAAGCTGAGTAATCAAGTTATTTACTTCTTCTCTTTTATTTTCTTTTTCTAGCTGATCTTCTCCAAGAAATATATCCAATGATTGTTTCTGGTAAGCTAATTCTAGAGATCCATCAGAAAGTATATTTTCATAAACTAGCAAAGAAGAAACTGAGACTAATCCAGCAATAATTATTTTGATATTAAGTTTAAAAAAATCATCTCTTTCAACTAATAGAGCGTACAAAGGAATAAATATGATTAAAAAGAAATAGATATAGCTCATTAAGTTATTCTTTTCCTAACAAAAATAATTACTAATACCGATAGGAGTATCAAAATGAATGGACCGAACCATAATGCATATGTAGCTGGTTCAATAGGCGGATTATAGATTATGAAATTACCGTATCTATCAACTAGATGATCTTTTATCTGTTTAGAGGATTTGCCTTCTACCACTAATTCATAAACTTCTCGCTTCAAATCATTTGAAATAGGTGAATTAGAACCTGCAAGATTTGAACTTTGGCATTTAGGACACCTTAACTCATTTAGAAGAGAATAAAATAATGACTCTTGTACATCACTTGCAAAAGGATATGCCTCATTATCAAAATTTACTTTCTCCTCAACACTTATTTGCATAGAACAAATGATAAATAATAAAAAGAAAATGAGTTTATTCATTGAGGTATTTAGAAAATTTTTCTTCCCACACTTTTTCATCTATTACACCAACATGCCTCTCTCGAATAAGACCATTTTTATCGATAAAGAAAGTTTCAGGTGCACCATACACTCCTAAATCAATCGCTAGCCGACCTTCAAAATCATATATAGAAAATTCGAATGGATTTCCATCTCTTTCAAGTAAATCAAGAGCTTTTAATTTATTATCTTTGTAATTTAAGCCGTATATTGTAAGTCTTGATTCCTCTTTTAATTTCATTAAAAAAGGATGCTCAACCCTACACGCTATGCACCACGTAGCCCAAACATTTATCAAAGCTGGCAATTTAATTATGTCTTGCTTGGTCAACACCCTAGATTCGTCTGATAATGATCCAAGGTTGAAATCTGGAAAAGAGCTATCTATCAGTGCTGTTTCTAACTGATCATCTTTGTCGCTTAAAAAAGAGAAAAGTACAATGATTAATGAGGCAAAAACAACTAGAGGTAAAGCATCTATAATTTTTTTCATCTTCTTTGAAATTGTTTCACTCCTGCCAAGAAACTGCCAATTGCGATCAAAAGAGCACCAAGCCAAATCCAACGGATAAAAGGTTTAATTTGAATCTTAAAAGACCAAATATTAGACTGTAAATTATCTCCAATCGATACATATAAATCTTTGAAAAGGTCTGCTTGAATTCCTGCCTCAGTTGTAATCTGGCCTGAGGGTAAATAAGTTCTTTTCTCAGTAACTATATTAGAAAGTTTGCTTCCATCGTCAAATGAGACGACAGCAGATTTAGATGTATAATTTGGTCCCAATAGATCATCTATAGATTGGAAATTAATGGTTTGATCACTAAATTCTGTTGAATCTCCTGGCGATAAGATTATCTCTTTTTCCAGAGAGTAACTTGATACTACCCCTACTCCAATAATAAGAATAGCCATTCCTGCATGAGCAAATGTAACGGCTAATCTCTTTCTTAAGAAATTCCAATAACTCAAATTTCTTTTTTTGGTCATTTGTAGTGTTCCTACCAGGATCCAAGAGGCTAAAAATATTGTTGCAAAAGAACTGAGATATAGATTATCAAAGAGAACGAATAAAATGAGAATAATTAGCGAAAATATAGATAAAGACTCTATGAGCAGTCTAGGTAAAAAACTAAAAGACGAAGATTGGCCCCAAGAGAGATAAAGGGCAACACCTTGAAGCAATCCTAATGCAAGCGCAAAAGGAAAAAGTATAATTTCAAAGTAAGGTGCCCCTACCGATATTTGCTTTCCTCCGGTAAATGCTTCGTAGATAAGGGGGAAAATTGTTCCAAATAAAATTGAGATAGCAAGAACTACAAGTAGCAGGTTATTCAATAAGAAACCAAATTCTTTAGAAGTGAGCTCATATTTATTTTCTTCAACATGTCCAAAGTCCGTTATTGAGTAGATAAAGAGACTTCCAATTACAAAGAAAGCAAGAATAGCTAAGAGGAATATGCCTCTTTCAGGATCTAAAGCAAAGGCATGCACAGAAGTTAATATTCCAGACCTAACCAAAAAAGTACCTAGTAAGCTCGTAGCAAAAGCAAAGATTGAAAGAAGAATAGACCACTTACCAAAAACTCCTCTATTTTGACTGGTTATCAGAGAATGGAATAAAGCAACCGATAGAAGCCAAGGCACGAAAGCTGCATTTTCTACAGGATCCCAAAACCACCATCCACCCCAACCTAATTCATAGTAAGCCCACCAACTTCCTAACGCTATTCCTAATGTTAAGAAACTGCATGAAAGAAGGGTCCAAGGTCTAGAATAACTTGCCCACTCTCTAGTATCTTTTTTAAACAAAATTGCAGCTACTGCTATAGCAAAAGGGATCAACAAACCAGAATATCCAAAATAAAGTAAGGGGGGATGCACTGTAAAAGCAAAATCTTGTAGTGAAGGATTAAGATCAGCTCCATTTAAAGGAGGTATAGGCAGAATTCTCTCAAAAGGATTGGATGTGAAGAGTGTAAATAGTGAAAAAGCAAAGATAACCTGACAAGAAATAGAAAAAACGGTTGACAAGAAGTCTTTATCTTTAGAATGTGTAAAAAAGATAAAGCCTATTAGCCAGGCATTCATTGCTAGAATCCATAGAACCAATGATCCTTCATGGGCACCCCATGTTGCAGCTAACTTATAATAAACTGGTAAATTGATATTTGAGTTTTGGGCGACATATGCGACAGAAAAATCATCTACTAGAAAAGAATAAATTAAAGATAGAAAAGAGATTGTTATCAATATAAAAAGCATAAATGATAGTTTCTTTATTGAAATCTCTAGAGATCTATAGTTCCCATAAACAGCTAGAAGTGGCAGTGTTCCACCCAATAAACTCAAAATTAAATGGACAATTAAAATTAAATGGCCGAATTCAGGTATCATTCATTTGCCTCAATTAGCTTAGCAACCTCCGGAGGCATGTAATTCTCATCATGCTTAGCGAGAACTTCAATCGCCTTAAAAGTGCCATCAGTTTTCAAATTTCCTCTTACAACCACTCCAGCATTTTCGTCAAATAAATCAGGCAATATTCCTTCGTAATTTATTATCAACTCATTTTGATAATCTGTGACAGTAAATCTGACATTTAAAGAATCTTTACTTTTTTCAATAGAGCCTTGCTTCACCATTCCTCCAGCTCTAATCAAAACATTTTCATCAATATCAACTTCTAATATTTCACTAGGTGAATAAAACAAATTCATATTCTCAGATAAAGCTGAAACAACTAGCCAAGTTGCTAGCAGTGATCCTATTAGAACTGCAATCAAAGCATAGAGTCTCTGTTTTCTTAATGGGTTCATGAAGATCTAATTAATTTAATAAGTTTTCTTTTCTTCTTAATGGCATAAAGAATGTTTAGACTGAGAACAAGAATGAGGAAAACCATACAGAACCATACAAAAAGGCCATTGCCATCCATATAAAGTAAATTATTAAGGTTTTCTAACATCTCTTAGTTTACAAATATTTGCTTGACCCAATTCTTTGATCTTTCTCTATCAATGACCTCATTCCTGAGATTTAAAGTTAATGTAAAAGCGAAAATCAAATAAAATCCGATCACGCACAATAAAAGAGGTTGATACATTTCAGGAGACATTGAGGGAGAAGAAGTCAATGTAAAAGTAGATGGCTGATGAAGTGTTTGCCACCAATCTACTGATTTCTTTATCACGGGTATAATCGCCAAACCTACAATCGACAAGATGGAGACTGCCCTATCAGCTTTGGTTTTATCGTCTATTGATGAATAGAGACCTATTAAGGCAGCATAAATAAATAGTAATATAAGAGTTGAAGTGAGACGTGCATCCCATACCCACCAAGTTCCCCAGGTTGGTTTGCCCCATACAGAACCTGTTACTAAAGCTATGAGAGTGAAGCTCATTCCTATAGGTGCAGCAGATTTCAACATCATTCCCGATATCTTTGCTCTCCAGACAACATTAATAAGACCGCAAGCTGCCATAAACATAAAAATAGACTGACCAAGTATCGCTGAGGGGACATGAACATATAAAATTCTATAAACATCACCTTGCTTATAGTCAGTAGGAGCAATTAGTAATCCCCAAAAAAGCCCTAATGTTAGAAAAATTATGGCCAAAATCCCCAACCAAGGAATAATTTTTGAAGACCATCGATAAAATAAAGGAGGCGATCCCATTTCAATAAACCACCTTTTGGTGACATTCCAAATCCTAGTCATAATTCAACAGTAAAGCTTCTACAGTTAACAAACATAGCATTGGGATACCTATTGCAAGCATGGCACCCATCATCATTAGAAAACCTGAATAATCTTGGTTATTGAGCGAAAAAGTTACTACAGAAGTACCCATTAATAATGTTGGTATAGAAAAAGGTAAGACTATAATTGCGCTTAGAATAGCCGATTTTCCTAAAGATAAAGCTGCACCTAGAGCACCCAACAAACTCATAAAGGATGTTCCAAGGAGAAGGCTTAAAATCATCGGAACAAAACTTTCTAATGGAAGATAAAGAATAATTGCTGCAAGAGAAGAAGCAATCAGAATTGGTAGCCCAGTAATTAACCAGTGGACCATTACTTTTGCAAATACCAAGATAAAGGAAGGTTCTAAAGAAACAAAGAAATCATCTAGAGATCCATCTCTAAAGTCTTCACTAAATATACTCTCTACTGCAAGTAATGAAGCCAATAAAGCGGCAATCCAAATTACTCCAGGAGCCAAAGAACTTAATAAACTTTCTTGAGGTCCCAGTGCTAAAGGGAAAAAAGTAATTACAATTAAAAAAAAGACTAATGGAGTTATATATGTGGACGATCTTCTAAAAGCAATAATTAGATCCCTTTTTAAAATAATTCCTAACCAATCCAATACTGAACTCCTCATATCAAATCTCAATAAGGGTTGCGTTAATATTTGAAGATCTGTGCCCTGTAATAACAAATGAACTACCCTTAAGATTAAGTTCGTTAATTATTTCTTTTATCAAATCAGAGGCAGGGTCATCTAAAGCGGAAAAAGGTTCGTCAATAAAATAAATTTTAAAGTCTTTAAGTAACCATCTTGCAATTGAAATTCGCTTTTTTTGTCCTACAGATAGATCTGATGCCATCTCATTTATCTTATAAAGACCCACTCTCTCGAGGCACTTATTTATATCCTCTTCGTTCATCCCTTTTGCGTTATGAGTTAACTTCAAGTTTTCAAAAACCGTAAGCATGTTCTTTATACCCATTTGGTGTCCTTGATAGAAACAGTCAAAAGTTCGATATTCATTGAAATTATTATCTTCATCCAACCAATTAATAATCCCTTCCTCTTTGTTAATAAGACCTAAAAGCGTTCTTAGTAATGTTGTCTTTCCAGAGCCATTTGAGCCAATAATCTCTATATTTTGACCAGGTAGAACTTCAAAGTTTAAATTTTTGAATATAGCCTTTTCTGATCGAACACAAGACAGGTTCTCTACTTTTAAATTAGGAAGCATTGATATCTCTATTTTAACAAAAAACTGCTTTAAACTGAATTTTAGATGCTATTGGCTTGAGACATTTATGTTCTGTTAAAATGAAACTGCTTTATAGGAAAAATTGTGAATAAAATAAAATTTGCCCAACGATCATCTGTTGAATTTGTAGAAGAAGGGAATATTCTTGCACCTAAATTTAATTCAGAGGACGTTATCCCTGTTGTTGTTACTGAAACTAAATCAGACTTAGTGTTAATGCTTGGTTATATGAATAAAGAAGCTTTAGATAAAACAATTCTTACCAAAGAAGCACATTACTGGAGCAGAAGTCGAAAAGCTTTATGGAAAAAAGGTGAGTCTAGTGGAATGGTCCATAAAATAGATGAAATACTTATAGATGATGATCAAGATTCCGTCTGGCTAAAAGTCACAATAGAGGGCTTGGGGGCAAGTTGCCATGTTGGTTATAAATCCTGCTTTTATCGTTCAGTCGATTCAATAGAAGAAGATGAAGTTATACTCAATTTTACCGAATCGGAGAAAGTATTTGATCCAGAGGAAGTTTATCCTGGTATTGAAAATCCAACCAAGCTTTAGGTAAATTTCGCTAATAAACTAACTTGCCTTTTTAATGGCTTGATCAATATCATCAATGATATCTTCTACGTTTTCAATACCAACCGATAGTCTTACATATCCAGGTGTTACACCAGCAGATAATTGTTCTTTTGCGGTTAATTGACTATGCGTTGTAGAGGCTGGATGAATTGCCAGTGATCTGGAATCTCCAATATTTGCAACATGGTAAAGAAGCTCAAGGGAATCAATAAATTTCCTTCCAGCTTCGACTCCTCCAGGTAACTCAAAACCAATTAGAGCGCCATAACCGCCTGATAAATATGTATCTGCTCTCTCTTTACTAATGCCTTCCGAAATTCCAGGATAAGTAACAGAAGAAACAAGACTATTATCCACAAGATATTGAGCAACCTGAAGGGCATTCTTACCATGTTCTCTCATCCTAAGAGGTAAAGTTTCAAGACCTTGAATGAATGACCAAGCATTAAATGGACTCATTGCTCCGCCTAAATCTCTAAGTAAGGTAGTCCTAGCTTTCATAATATAGGCAATCGGTCCCATTTCTTTTGTAGCTTCAGTCCAAACTACTCCGTTATAGCAAGGATCTGGTGTATTAAGAGTTGGTTGTCGTTCCGAACCAGCTTCGGTCCAATCAAAATTTCCACCATCTATTATTAAACCTCCTATTGAAGTTCCGTGACCTCCAATGTATTTTGTTGTCGAGTAGGTAGTTATTGCTGCACCATGATCAAAGGGCCTACAAAATATTGGAGCGGCTGTATTATCAACTATTAAGGGAATTCCATTTTTTCTTCCAAGATCTGCAACTTCTCTTATAGGGAAAACTTGTAGCTTTGGATTAGGTAATGTCTCTCCAAAAAAAGCTCGTGTTTTGGTGTCTGAAGCTTTAATAAACATCAAAGGATCTGTCGGATCAACAAATCTTACTTCGATGCCCATTTCGGATAGATTGTTTTTGAACTGGTTATAAGTACCTCCGTATAAATGAGAAGAAGCAACAATGTTATCTCCTGCTCTAGCTAGATTCTGAATAGAATAAGCCGAGGCGGTTTGTCCAGATGAAACAGCCAAGCCAGCTGCACCTCCATCAAGAGCTGCCATTCTTTCTTCGAGAACAGCTGTAGTAGGATTCATTATTCTTGTATAAATATTACCCAATTCCGCTAAAGCGAATAGATCTGCAGCCTTTTCAGTGTTTTCAAACTGATAACTAGTTGTTTGATGTATAGGAACTGCTACTGATCCTGTAGTCTCATCTGCTCTCCAGCCCGCATGAAGTGCTATTGTTTCTAAATTTTTACCTTCGTAACTCATCTTATTTCTCCAAAAAAAAACCTGCCAGCTTTCGCTAAACAGGTTGGTCTTCGAGAATCCTATTTAGCAGTATTTATAAAGCACCCGCAATCTGGTTCAAATCGGTGCTACAAGAATAATAATCAAAGAAAATTTAAAATCAAGACTAAATTGTTAAAATGCCTTTAAAATGCCCCGTTAGCTCAGTCGGATAGAGCGCTGGATTCCTAATCCAGAGGCCATAGGTTCAAATCCTGTACGGGGCACTAGAATTATGAGTTGGAAAAAAGAAACAACAGAAATTAAAAAAAGAAGAAAGCTTGCTAAAGCACAAGGTGGAAAGGAAGCTATTGAGCTTCAACATGCAAAAGGAAGGCTAACTTTAAGAGAAAGAATAGAGCTTTTATTAGATCCAAACTCTTTTCAAGAACAAGGTGAAATCGCAGGTGGGTCAGAACTTAATGATGAAGGCAAGTTAGAGTCTTTAACACCAGCAAATTTTATCCTTGGTTTTGGGAAAATTAATAATAAACAAGTTGTAGTTGGCGGAGAAGACTTTACGGTTAAAGGAGGATCACCTAATTCGGCTGGCCTAAGAAAAAGTGTTTATACAGAGGAGCTTGCCCTCAAGTACAAAATCCCACTTATCAGGCTACATGAAGGTGGTGGCGGATCTGTTGCTGGTCCTGGAAAAAAATCTGGAGGCTATGGAGGTGATCCCGTCTTTTCAAAGTCTAGGTTCAAGTCTATTGCAGATACATTGAGAGAAATTCCAGTAGCATCAGCAGCGTTAGGTCCTGTTGCAGGTATGCCTGCTGCAAGATTTGTTGGTTCACATTTTAGAGTAATGACAAAAGAAACAGCTCAAATACTTGTTGCAGGTCCTGCAGTTGTAGAAAGAGCTTTTGGGAAAAAGATGTCTAAAGAAGAATTAGGTGGTTCTGAAATTCATAAGGTTAATGGCGTGACAGATAATGTTGCCTCTACAGAACAAGATGCATTCCTTCAAATCAAGAAATTCCTTTCTTATTTTCCTCAAAATAAATATGAAATTACTGAAAAACTAGATTGTGATGATCCGATAGAAAGAATGGAAGAAGATTTACTATCAATTATTCCAAAAGATAGAAAAAGATCCTATGAAATGAGAGACATAGTCAATTTGATATTTGATAAAGGATCTTTCTTTGAAATGACTAGATATTATGGACGAGGCATAATTACAGGCTTTGCAAGGATTAATGGGTATGCAGTTGCAATTTTTGCTAATGATTCAAATTTTTATGCTGGGTCCATGTCTGCAGAAGGTGCCCAAAAAACCACTAGATTCATTCGATTATGTGACACTTTTAATATTCCAATTGTTAGCTTAGTAGACGAACCCGGATTCCTAATAGGACCAGATGCAGAAAAGGCTGGAACAATTTTACACGGTACTGAAGCAGTATTAGCCACTACAGAATCTACTGTCCCTTGGACTACTGTAATGATTAGAAAATCATTCGGGGTAGCTGCGGCGGCTCATTATGGTCCAGATGGTTATGTTCTCGCATGGCCCTCTGCAGAGTCTGGACCGCTTCCACTTGAAGGTGGAGTCGCTGTAGCTTTTAAAAAGGAAATTTCTGAGGCGGAAGATTCTGAAGCAAAAAGAAAAGAACTAGAAGAAAAAATGGCAAAAAATCAAAATCCGTTTCCTAGGGCGGAAGCTTTTTCAGTTCATGAAATAATAGATCCTAGGGAAACAAGAAAATATATTTCTTTATGGGCTGAAAGAATTCAAAGCCAACTGAAAGCCAGTCTAATGAGCAGGTAAACAAAGTAAATTTAACTTAACTTTGTCTAATCCTAATATATACTTATAGGTCAAATATACGGAGAGTAATAATGAAAACTTATGAACAATTTTATATAAACGGAGAATGGGTTGATCCTGTGGAAGGAAAAAACATGTTTGATGTTTTAAATCCTTCTAATGAAGAAGTAATAGGACAAATTGCTATGGGGAGTTCGGCTGACGTGGATAATGCTGTCAAAGCAGCCTCCAAAGCTTTTGATAGCTTTAGCCAAACCACGGTCGAAGAAAGATTAGCCATACTTGGCAAGATTGTTGAGGTCTATCAATCTAGATATGACGAAATAGCTGAAACTATTTCTTCAGAAATGGGAGCTCCATTATCTTTATCGAAAGCAGCTCAAGCCGCAACTGGCCTTGGTCATTTTGCACAGGCAATAGAAGTCTTGCAAAACTTTGAATGGGAAGAAACGAGAGGAAAAACAGTCCTCAGACGCGAACCTATAGGTGTTGTTGGTATGATTACTCCATGGAACTGGCCCATTAATCAGATCTCCTGCAAAGTAGCCCCTGCACTAGCTGCAGGATGTACGATGGTTCTAAAACCAACAGAAATGGCTCCTTTAAATGCAATGATCTTTGCTGAGATACTTCATGAAGCTGGTGTACCAGCAGGAGTTTTCAATCTTGTCAATGGAGATGGTCCTACAGTAGGCGAAGCAATGTCTTCTCATCCCAGCATTGATATGATGTCTTTCACTGGTTCAACAAGAGCTGGAATAGCGGTTGCCAAAGGTGCAGCAGACACCGTTAAGAGAGTAGCACAAGAATTAGGAGGCAAATCTGCAAACATAATATTAGATGATGCAGACTTTGAATCAGCTATATCAGGAGGCGCAAAACACTGTTTCAATAATAGCGGTCAGTCTTGTAATGCTCCTACCAGAATGTTGGTTCCAGAATCTAGACATGAAGAGGCTAAAGAAATCGCAAAGAAAACGGCTGAGGCTACAAAAGTCGGTGACCCTTTTGCAGAAGATACTGGTATTGGACCAGTAGTAAGTGATGTTCAATTCAATAAAATTCAAGGTCTTATTGAGAAAGGTATTGAAGAAGGAGCCGAACTTATAGCAGGCGGACCAGGAAAACCTGAAGGGCTAAACGCAGGATACTTTGTTAGACCAACAGTTTTTGCAAATGTTAACAACGATATGACAATTGCAAGAGAGGAGATATTTGGTCCTGTTCTTTCAATCCTTCCTTATAAAGATGAAGAAGAAGCTATTGAAATCGCTAATGATACTGAATATGGCCTTTATGGTTATGTGTCATCTGGGGATGTAGAGCATGCTAAAAAAGTTGCAAACAGGATTAGAGCTGGAAGTATTGCTATTAATGGAGCCGGTGCAGATTTCACAACTCCATTTGGTGGTTATAAACAGTCTGGAAATGGAAGAGAATGGGGTCTATTTGGATTCGAAGAATTCTTAGAAGTTAAGGCTGTTGTAGGCTTTACTGGCTAAATCTTGTCAAACTAAAAAGGCCGCACAAGCGGCCTTTTTTTATACTTGATTGAGTAATTTTTTACCCTCTTTCAAACGCCTGTAATTATCAATAAACAGTTCAACTGCCCTCAAAGGTGCCCTTGGACCCCAAGCTGAATCATGTGGGGTAATAAAACAATTTTCTAGAGTCCATAAAGGTGAACTCGAATCAAGAGGTTCTGGGTCGGTTGTATCAATAGCAGCGCATAATATTTTCTTCTCTTGAAGAGCTTCTGCAAGGCTAACCTCATGAACTGATTCTCCTCTGCCTACATTTATAAACATCGAGGATGTCTTCATTAACTCAAATCGAGACTTTGAAAAAATTCTATAAGTTTCTTCACTAGATGGAAGACAATTTATTACAAAGTCACAAAGAGGGAGCATCTCATCTAGTTCACTTGGTTTGAATAACTGATCAAGATTATCTGATATTACAGGTGTTCTCTTTGTGGCGTATACTTTCATGCGAAAAGCCTTAGCTATTCTTGCTACTTCTTGTCCTATGCCACCAAATCCAGTGATTCCTATTGTCATATCCGTAAGCTCTCCAACAGACATCATTTGTTTCCAGCTCTTTTCTCTTTGAAGTTCGATGTGAGCATCTATAGACTTTATAGATCTTAATATCTGTGCAAAAACATAAGTGGCTATTGGAATGGCATGAAGACCACCTCCATGAGAGAAAATTTTTGCATGAGAAATTAAGGCTTGCGCTTGAGGAGATTCGGTACCGGCCCATGATCCTTGAACAAAAGAAGAGTTATCAATTAAGGCGAGATATCTTTCGAAAAAACTTTCTGACTTCAAAGCCTTGAACATAAGTTCGTAAGAAACCAAAGCAATATCCGGCTTACCCTCTCCTGAGGTTATATTTGCCTCTGAATCTATAAGAATGAACTCATCATTTTTGAAGTTTTTTTCTAGCAGTTCCTCAAAAGATTTATAGGTAAACTCACTTAAGCAAATTTTCATATTTAAGTAATAAATTAAGAATAATTCAGCTTATTATGTACTTCTCCCCTTTCAAGTCCATAATCTTCTAAAGAATATTTATGTTCAGCTTTCTCATCATTAGAACCTTCCTCGATGTAAGCATTCATAAGAGATAGAGTTTGATCGTCCAAAGAAATAGAAAAATTCTTGTATATGTCTTTCATTAAATTAATTGGGTCATCTAATAAATCATCATATTGAACTTGCATATATTGATTTGAGGATAAGTCGGATCTTTGGGCTTCATTCTTGTCATTCGATTTTGCCCAAAAATTAAGTATCTCTTGACCTAGGCGCTTTGTATCCAAATCTTTCGAAAACCCTTTTCTTACTTGCGCGGTTAAGCTGCAAATCGAAGGAATAGTTTCGGCAGGATCTCGAGTAATATGAATAAAGCTTGCATCAGGATAAAGGCTTAATATTTCTTTAAGATTACCCAAGTGGCTGGGGTCTTTAAGCAACCATCTCGTGGGCTTTAGTTGTTTCTCAAGAATACTTAAAAATTTATAGTGCCATGAATAACTAATCCGAGTATCACAATTTGATAAATAATTTAAGTAAGTAGGAACATTTGCCATATAGAAATATAAAATACTTTGCAGACCAAATACCTTAATTAGTAGACATTCTTCAGGACTAGTAGATTTTATTTTGTGAAGATCATCTAGATTTGGTATAAATCTTTGTTTAAAGAATAAAATTAAGTCAGATTGCAATATTCTTACTTTCTTTCTAATGCCGTCTTTATTTAGCAAAGGAAAAGGCTTCATCATCTCCCAAAACAAGGGGCTTCTGTTATCTTGATCTTTGCTTAAAAGATTAAATAAAAATGTTGTTCCTGATCTAGGCAAACCAATGACAATGAGAGGTTTTGATACTGAATGATTTTTTAAACTATAAGCCTTATCGATGAATACTCTGTTATTTATGTGTTGTTTTAATTGATATTCAATAGCTATTTGCCCGATAGAACCTAAATTAGCCTCATCATTAAGGGAATCTATCAATACATGAAATGGCTCCATAGATTCCTTGTCCGTGGAAACTAATTCTAACTCACGAATAAACTTAGATTTTTCGATCATCTAATTTTAATCTGTCTAATTTCTCCAAATCCCTTGATTTACTGGCATATTTTTATCAATGTCTTCGTATTTTCCTGTGTAGGCAATATGCTCCCCTTCAAGATTAATTAATGTAATTGCCTTATCATCGACTACTAAGGGCTCAAATTGAGTTTTAGAAGTAAAGCTTTGTAAGTATTTATATGATTCCCTAGCATTCATGGCACCTTTGGCAGATTTTACTTCTACCTCTTTTATTTTCCCCTTGGAATTAATAATGTAGGAAAATTCAATTTTAGTTTTACCTGATTCAACGTTATCGGGCTTTTCAAAAAATTTGGAAACATAACTAGGTGTGCAAAAAAGAAGTTTACACACTGCTTCATCACCTTTTTTTTCTTCAGGCCAGGCTTTCAACTGACAAGAGCTATCAGCACATGTCAAACAAGTTGAATAGGTCTGACCTCTAAATTCACTTAATTTAGCTGCAGTATCTTTGTTAAGTTCTTGATTGATATTACAGATCGGTGAACTTGAAACTGATAAAGCGAAAATGCCTAAAAAAATTACTACAATATATTTTCTCATAAGATGTCCCCAGAATTTAAATCAGAATAACATTTCATTCTTTATTGAGTCTATAGGTTTAATGAATATGCACCACTGATCAATGGAAAACTAGGTTCTTGCATGATTATCCTATGACTGATTCTTAATAATGTTAAAAGAACTCAATATCGTTAATTTTGACTCTCGTTTCATTATAGTTTTTGTTTGCTTATCCAGTTTCCAATTATTTATGTAATGCAGTGTAGATGCAGCAATATAAATTAACCAAAGATTAAATCTATATTCATCAATCTTTTCGTTTCCAAGATACTTTTGCTTGAAAGAATTCATTCCTATTTCTCCACTAGAGTATCTTGCATCCAAACAAGTCACAGCAAGGTCTGCTAGCGGATCTCCAATAGCGGCATATTCCCAATCAAGAATACCGCTTATATTTTCATTGTTCCAAAGTATGTTCCCTGGCCAATAGTCTCCATGTAAAAGGCATTTTTTTCCTTTATATTCATCTATAGAAAGATTTTTTATAAAGTTTCTAATTTCATTCCAATCTCTTCCTTTTGGAATATAAGAAAGTAATTGATCTAGAGGATCAACCCTAGAAGATAGCTCAGGTAATTTATCAATTTCTACCTGATGGATATTTCTTAGTTGAGTTGCCATTAATTGATGATCGCAAATTACTCTTTCATTAGAAGTTCCTAAAGATCCATCTAAGTAAGACATTATCATGAAAGGTCTATGTAAAATCTTGCAGCTTGTGTCTAAATAGATTGGTTCTGAAACCGGTACATTGGCTGTATTCAGTACTTTGAGTAAATTAAATTCAGTTTCAATTGAGTTATCAGCTGGATAAGAGCCCTCGGATCGGAGAACTAATTTGGATTCTTTATGAGCTGTTTGGATATCCAGAATAAAGACATCGCATGAAAACCCTCCCTCTAACCTTTTTGCATTAATAAGCCTTCCATGAGGATAAAGAGTATCTGATACTTCAAATAAATCTTTTTCATGTATTCGTTTCACACCAATTAAACCTTAAGGTTATCTATTAATCTCACATTATTGATAGTAGCTGCGCAAAAAAGAATAATCTCTTCGAGATCATTAGATGACTTTAAACTTACTCTAGATCTTGCCTCGAAGTAGTCAACTTTAAAACTATTTTCTTCCAACAATTCAATAGCTTCTTCTAGAGCTTGATCTAAAGACGATAAATCTAGAATAGAGTGTCTTGCTTTGCACAAGCTTTTATAGATTAAGGCTGCTTTCTCTTTTTCATCATTGCTCAAATACTTATTCCTACTACTTTTTGCTAAACCAGACTCCTCTCTTTCAGTTGATATTCCTTCAATCCTAATATTTAAATCATTTCTGGTAATAAACTCTTTAATTATCATCAATTGTTGGTAATCTTTTTCACCAAAATAAGTTGATTTTGGTTTAAATAGTTCAAATAGTCTGTTTACTATCGTTACTACTCCATCAAAATGATTTGTTCTTGTTTTTCCGCATAAGATTGAGGATAAGTAAGGATCGGCTTTGCATTCTCGTATATTAAGAAGTAAATCCTTTGACTCTGGAAGGAATAGAAGAGAACAATTTGTGTTTTCTAGTTGACTAATATCTTCGTCTAAGGTTCTGGGATAGGCACTGTAATCCTCTTTTGGCCCAAACTGAAGAGGATTAACAAAAATAGAAACACATACAAAATCTGAAATTTCACTTGCTTGGTTTATTAACTTTAAATGACCCTCATGAAGATTTCCCATCGTAGGAACTAAGGATATGTGCTTGAATTCTCTTCGGTGTATCCTTAATGCCTCTTCAAGCTCAGCAATATCGGAAATAATTAACATTACTTGAAACTATGTTCTGTACCAGGAAATTTTTTCTCTTTTACTTCTGAGACATAATTTTTTATGGCTTCCTCAATACTAGATGCTTCTAGCAGATAATTCTTCACAAATTTAGGTGGCTTTTCCATTTGAGTTATACCTAGAAGATCATAATTTACCATTATTTGGCCATCCACTTCGACACCGGCTCCTATACCTATGACGGGTATCTCCACAGATTCAGTTATATTTTTTGCTAATTCCGAAGGAACACACTCCAACAAAAGCATACTTGCACCAGACTCTTCTAGTAATTTAGCCTCTTTTATTAACTCTTCTGCTTTTTCGGGATTTCTACCTTGCACAATGTAACCACCAATTCTATTTACAGATTGAGGAGTTAAACCCATATGGGCACAAACTGGGATCCCTCTTTCCGCGAGAAGCTCCGTAGATTTGCTTATCCATGAAGTGCCTTCTAGTTTGACGCAATTTGCACCAGCTCTCATCAAGGCCGCTGCATTCTCAAGTGTTTGTTCTTCTGATGCATAACTCATAAATGGCATATCAGCCATAATCAGAGAACCATAGTTTGCTCTTTTAACACTATCGAGATGATAAAGAATATCCTCCATTGTTACAGGCAAGGTACTGTCATGACCTTGTAAAATCATTCCTAAGGAATCACCAACTAGAATAACTTCTATACCGCAAGAGCTCTCTAATGCTGAAAATGTTGCATCATATGCAGTGAGACAAGCAATTTTCTCTCCTCTTACTTTCATTTCATTAAGAGTTGAAATAGTCACCGGATTTGACGAGGAATAAGTACTCATAAAAAAACCTCCCTGTTAACTTGTTTAAAAGATTATTATTCTCTTGAGACCTTTATTAAGGCTGAACCTAAATTAGCAACATAAAATGGCTGAGATTCGTCTCCAATTATCATTCCAGTTAGTAGACCAGGCATCTCTCCAGTCAATTCTGGTGAGAGTAAGTCTGCAAAACCATTTCCAATCTCCATTCTTCTAATACCTTCTTCCATATTCTCAAGACCAACTTCTGTTTGCGCATCAAAAACTACATAAGATTCACCGTTTTCTGGATCAATTGAGTAGATTTGGTTTGATAAAGGAGATGCAACCCATAACTGGCCTTCACTATTAAGCTCCATATTATCTGGAGTAGGCATAATTGCTAAGGTGGTTTGATTTGATAAAGATCCGGTAGATATGTCTAAATCAAAAGCTAAAACTCTATTTTTCATCATCTCAGAAAGATACAATTTATTCCTCTTTTCATCTATGTAAAATCCATTTGCAAAATATAAATCTTCCACTATTAGTTCAGGCTTGGAAAGAGTTCCCTCTTCTGAAATGGGAAGTCTGTATAAAGCACCATCTGGAATGGCTTTGTCGAGTGCACCAAATAATCTTTCTTCATTTTGATTTTCGGTTGACTGAGTGAACCAGAGAGAACCTGTTGAATCTTCTCTTGCTGTATTCGCACCATATTTGTGGGCGTAAATTATTTCAGTGGAGCTATTTTCTATTGATGTTTTATAAATCTTTCCATTAAAAACATCAGCCGTGATGATGTGTTTCTTGTCTGGTGTGAGATGAACTCCATTGGGTCCAGATTCAACTTTAGGAGGATTATGCTCATAATCTAAAGATTCGAAACCTCCAAAAGGAGTTACATTTCCAGATAGATCTATCTTGGATAGGCCATATCTTTGATCAGCAACTATTAAAGTTCCATTTGAAAGGATCACACCATCTTCAGCTCTAGAAAGCTTTGAACCCTCTGGATATTCAACTCCATCAGAGAATTTCCAGGACTTTTCATTCGAACAAGAAATTATTGCTAGAAGAAGGGGTAGAAAAAAAAATTTTCTAATAAATATATTTTTTACGCGCATGCTGTTTCCTTTTTTAATTTAACTGGCGGAGAGGGAGGGATTCGAACCCTCGATAGGGGATTACCCTATACTCCCTTAGCAGGGGAGCGCTTTCAACCACTCAGCCACCTCTCCGGGACCGTCTATTCTAAGGCTATGTCTATTATTGTCTAATGGAATCTGCTGCCTTCTCGGCAATCATGATTGTAGGTGCATTAGTATTACCTCCAATCAAGGTAGGCATGATTGAAGCGTCTACAACCCGCAAACCTTCAAGGCCATGCACCTGTAAATTATTATTTACAACCGCCATGTCGTCATCACCCATTTTGCAAGTGCCTACAGGATGATATAGGGTTTCTCCTGTATTTCGAATCCACTCATCGAGTTGATCATCATCGTCAACATCTACATCACTACCAGGCTTAGATTGATCTCCTCTGTAAGGATCAAATGCCTTTTGTAAAAAAACTCTTCTTGTTTCTCTAAGTGCATTTCTGGTGTCTATCATGTCTTGTTCTTCAGATAAATAATTCGGGAACATAAGAGGCTCATCACTTGGGTCAGAGCTTTTGAGTGCTATATGCCCCCTACTTTGTGGTCTACATATGTAAATTACAGCTGTGAATCCATGATCCTTATCCACACCTTCTCGACCATGAAGGTCCTTTGTCTGGATAGAAGTAAAGTGAAGTTGAGTGTCTGGAATATCTTTATCAGGACTAGATTTGAAGAAAGCTCCAGCACTTGTTGGAGGATATGCAGCATCTCCAGTACCAAACAAAAGGTATTTCACTCCCGATAAGCCTGTATTTAATAAACCAGCTGATCTATGAAGTGTTACTGGCTGAGTTGCATAAAAGGAATTTAGTACTCCGTAATGATCTTGAAGATTTTTTCCTACTCCTTTTAATTCATGAACAGTATTTATATTATGTTTTTTTAATTCTTCAGAGTCTCCTATTCCGCTATTCATTAGTATCTGAGGAGAATTAATAGCCCCAGCAGACAAAATGATTTCCTTATTTGATTTACAGATGATTGTCTCTCCATCTTTTAGATACTCAACACCGATGGCTTTTTTCCCTTCAAAAAGGATCTTATTAACTTGTACATTTGTCTCAGTTGAAAGGTTTTTTCTCTTGAGTGCGGGATGAAGATACGCTCTTGCAGCGCTCCATCTTCTAGGTCCAAAAGTTGTATCCTTCATTGTGTGTTCGTATCTAGAGAATCCCTCTTGTTCTTTACCATTAAAGTCATCGGTTAATGGGAAACCGGCTTCTTGGCCTGCTTCTAGAAAAACATCCATTAAAAGATCATCTGTTCGGGAAGATTTTTTTACATTCAATGGTCCATCAAATCCATGAAATTCATCATCACCATCACCTTGAAAATTTTCAGCTTTTTTAAAATACGGCAGAACATCATCATATGACCATCCTGTATTACCAAGCTGTCTCCATAGATCATAGTCATAGGAGTGACCACGAATATAGACCATAGCATTTATCGAAGATGAACCACCCCAAACCTTACCTCTTGGCCAGTAAAGTTTTCTATTATTAGTAGTTGGTTCAGGCTGAGTCTCATAACCATAATTTAGGTTACTTTTTTTAGGTACTATTTGTGAATAGCCTGAGGGCATATGAATAAAGAAGTTTCTATCTTTGCCACCCGCTTCAATACTAAGAACAGAATCTTTTCCATTCTCAGAGAGTCTATTAGCCATTACACAACCCGCACTCCCAGCACCAATGACGATGTAGTCAAAATTTCTTTCCATTAAATTCCCCTAATTAAGATTTTAGAATAAGCAATTCTAAGCTAAAAACAAGTAATAAAAATGGAAAGATTTAAGAATAGTTATCTGCGTAAGAATGATTTACTTCGCTATGTTTTTGTTCATCATTTCTTACGGCTATTATTAGATCAGAAAGTTTAGCATTACGATCTAATCCGTAATATTGAATGGCAAGCAAAGGAGCTTGGAAATTTTCAATTTCACCATCTTCAACCTTTTGTAAATACTCTGTGTAACTCTTTACAGCCTCATCTTCGAAATAACCGATCATTCTATGGGCTGTCCTGGTGAAAAATAAATACATTATTAAGTAAAAAAACCCGAATATCATTTGCGCTAATAGGACAAGGAGTCTCTCAAAAAAATTAGGTTTCGCTATTTCAATAAAGAACATCAGATGCATTCTTTCATTTTCAGCTTCCGCCAACATCTCTCTGATAGATTCACCGTAACCCACTTTCATAGATCTGAGGCTCTTAAAATGCATCAGTACCCCAGCTACCATTCCAGGCACTCCTGCAACTGTCTCCAAGACAACAGCCCTATGCCCGTATCTATCAACAAAAAAGGTGTCGGCTATGAATCTAAAGAAGCGAGTCATAGAGTGAGCGAATTTGTCCGATATTAAACCCGGAAGCGTGGTTATGAGAGTTTTGATATTATTAAGACTTATATGTTGGTATAAGCAACGATTATATAGAGTAAATTTTAAAAGTAAATTCTTTTATGCGCCTTTAATATGACCAATAATCTTTTGAGTGATTTCTTCTGTAAGTTCCTCAGGTATTTCATGCCCCACCCCTTCCAAAGTCATCAATTCCGCATTTTTTATGCCTTCTGCTAGAGCCTGTCCATGGTCATAAGGAAGTATTGCATCTTCTGTTCCATGAATTACTAATGTAGGGATATCTATCTCAGATAATCTCACTCCTCGATGAGGACTTTGACCTACAGCTGCTCCATGTCCTGGAAAAGGATTGTGCCCATGAGCAATAACATCCTTAGCTTGTTCTCTAAATTTTTCTTCATTAAATGGAAATCTAGAACCACTTAAAACTCTATAATTTACTACTAGAGCATCCTCATACTCGCCTTCCATATTCAATTTCATGGATTCAATAATAGCCTCCATCATCTCTTGTGTGGGACCTTGCAGATTTGAATCTTCAAGTCCGATACCTGGAGATGACATTATAGGAGTTAATGATGAAACCCGTTCCGGGTAATCTAAACCTAATACTTGGGTAATCATGCCCCCCATAGAAGCGCCTATGATATGAGCTTTTTGTATATTTAAATGATCCATAAGTCCCACAGCATCGGAAGCCATATCCTCTAGTGTATAAGAGACTTCAGAGGCTACAACTGATCCAGCATCAATATTAAAGGTTGGCTCAGTGGTAACCCAAGTGCTTTTACCAACATCCCTATTGTCAAATCTAACAACGTGAAAACCTGATTCTACAATTGGATTTATGAAATCCTCTCTCCATAAAAGTGCATTTGCATTCGCACCCATAATCAAAAGGACGGTTGGGTTAGAGGGATTGCCGAAGTCTTCCCACCAAATATTGATGCTGTTAACTTCGGCTATTCCTTCAGACATATAGATTAGAAATTTCTTCTAAACTCTACGCCATATCTTCTAGGTTCACCCCAATAATCGGTTGTCATACCAAGGCTGAAGTTAGTCCCTCCAATCTCGATATCTCCAGATTGGCTAAGCATAGTATTGACATAATCTTCATCAGTAAGGTTTGTTCCCCACAATGAAATAGAAGTTTGTCCATCAGCAAGGTTCCATGTAATTCTTGCATCTACAAGCTCATAATCATCAGCGACGGATGAAGGTACATCTTCTAACGTATAATTTTCTTCATCATGATAACTGATACCTATAGTACTTTGGATATCAGATCCATCACCAAGATCATAGGTGTGAATTAAGCTAACATCCCAAGTAAGACGATCATCATTACCACCAAAACCTGTGTCACTAATATCTCTCTGTACTACCTGAGTAGATAGAGAACCATCAGCGTTTGTTACAGTCGTATTATCTTCTATTATGAATTCATCATACTCACCTTCAAAGGTAGCTAACATTGCAGTTAAAACTAAAGAATCAGACAACTGGGCAAGAACTTCAAATTCCATACCTTCTAAAGTAGCTTCTTGTGCGTTAACCAAATCAGCAATTGGAGTACCATTAACAATTCTTCCAACCGTAACCTGTTGGTTTTCGTATGATGTGCTAAATACAGTAGCGTTTACTCTTAGTCTGTTATCTAAGAATTCACCCTTCATTCCAAATTCGTAGTTATCAGATGTTTCAGGTAAGAAACGTCTCATAGCAACGTCACCATTAAAACCACCACTTGAATATCCCTTACTATAACTAGCATAGAAAAGAACATCATCAGTTTGCTGGTAACTTAAAATCGCTCTTGGAGTTGTCTCGCTATACTCAACTGTTCTTGTACATCTGTCTGATGTAGCAAAGCCAAAGGCATTTGTAACCATGCCAGGACAAGCATAGAAAAGATTAAAGGTACCTGGCATTCCAATAGCGGCCGCATCTTCGTAAAGCTTGGAACTTCTTGTATATTCTCTTTCATCTTCGGTGTATCTTGCACCTATAGTCAGATCTAATTTATCGCTTAGACCATAAGTTCCTTCAAAAAATACAGCCTGGTTTTGCATATTGGTGATACTACCCTGAGTTTCACTTCCTAGTAATTTAGTTTGCAATGCAACTGCTGCAAGAGCAGGAGGCAGTAAAGGTGAAGGATTAACGCCTCTAAAAAGAGGAACGTCTATAACTGCTTCGCCATCCTCTTCAAAAGCATATAAACCAACTACCCAGTCCATATTTTCAGTTGATCCTGAGAGTCTCAACTCTTGTGACCATTGTTCATGACTCATTGTGTCATCATGGATTTCTAAAAAATTTACGCCAGGTCCATTTCCCATCACCCATCCCCATGTGCCATTGAAAGCATCTAACTCTGAGTAGTTAGTAATGGACTCAATAGTTCCAACTTCCGTTTCAAAGATTTGAGTTAGGGTAATAGAATCTTTTTCAGCCGTATTGTTCTCATTAGGAGAAGTATCCAGAGAAACATCTTTTGTTGTAGACCTACAGTTTGCTTTTAAAGCATCGTATATTCCAAAAATGTTTGCCACTGCTCCAAGTCCTCCAGAAAGAGCTCCATTTTCAGGACCAGTGAATCGACAAGAACCCAAAGCAGCTCTTTCATCTTGATCAAATCTACTAAATGCTAAGTTTGCTGTGTAAGCATCCGTATCGTATTTAAGCTGCGCCCTAAAGGATGTTGTATCTTCATTTCCTCTATCATTTCCAGTGATGGAATTAATAATAAAACCATCGGTTTCTTTGGTTAAGAAAGAAAATCTAAATGCTAAAGAATCGCTTAGAGGTGTATTAAACATACCTTCAATCAGTTGATGACTATCCGAACCAGCACCTAATCTAATCTTAGCTTCAGTTTCCTGAGTGGGTTGATTAGTAATAATGTTTATCAATCCTGCAGTAGTATTTTTACCAAATAGAGTCCCTTGAGGTCCTCTTAGAACTTCCACTCGTTGAAGATCATACAAATCAACCAATCCTCCTTGAGGTCTGGCTGCATAAACACCATCTGTGTATAGGCCAATTTTTGGATCATGGGGTATGGCCCAGTTAGCCTGGCCAATTCCCCTCATATAGACTTCCAAAACACCACTATTTACTGCAGATCCTTGAATACTCAGGTTAGGAGCCAGTTTTTCAATATCTGTTAGTTTTACAATATTCCTAATCTCTAGCTGTTCTTCATTTAAAGCACTTATAGGTATTGGAACACTTTGTGAATACTCAGCCCTCTTACGCGCCGTTACAACTACTTCATCGAACACAGATGCTTCTTCCTCTGCGAAGATACTCGTTGAAGGAATAGTTATGAGCGAAAGGCATAATAAAAAAATCCTTGTTTTCATTTTTTCCCCTTTTTTTTAGTGAAATTTAATCTATGTAAGAAACCACTTTACTATCTTATGTAACATTTAGACAGCTTTTGAGTGAAGAGACTTATGTAATTTTTGTCAAAAAATCGTCGATATTTAGCTCTGGAATAGATTTTCCCTGTTTAGACGGAGTTCCAACGTAAAGATAACCTATTATCTCTGAATTTTCCGGTAACTTTAAAGCCTCAACTACATATGGGTTAAAGGCCATTTTTCCTGTTCTCCAGACAGCTCCATAACCCAATGAATCAATTGCAAGGAGAATGTTTTGTGCTGAAGCGCCTAATGAAAGTAATTGTTCTACTTTAGGTACCTTGGGATGTTCTTTAACATCTGCAACAAGAACTATAATCATAGGTGCTCTGAAAGGAGCATTTTCTAACTTTTGTTTTAGTTCTTCAGTTAGAGTATCAGAATCCTTCTTCGCCGCATCTAAAAAAGCCTTAGAGAGTTTATGTCTTCCTTCTCCTCTTACTTCCAGATATCGCCAAGGTCTAAGCCAAGCATGGTCAGGAGCACGTAACGCAGCTTTATATACTTCAATCATCTCTTCTTCTGAAGGGGCAGGCTCATCAAGAAATGGGATTGAGTTTCGTGTCTGTATATCTTTTAAGATTGACATAATTTTAGATTTACTCATTTTACTATACTTGCAATGTATAAATTAGATTATCTTCATTTAAACTTAATCTATAATTGCCTCCATGAAAGGCATTCTTTTAATAAATTTGGGCTCTCCTAAGGACTTAGAATTTGTATCAATCAAAGATTATTTAAAAGAGTTTTTATCAGATGATCTTGTCATCGATTACCCGAAATTTTTACAGCAAATTCTTGTGAATTGGATAATTGTTCCTTCCAGATATAAAAAAACTCGAGAAGCTTATTCAGAGATATGGACTGATCAAGGCTCACCTCTTATAAATAGCACTTTACATTTAGGAGAAAAAATAAGCTCTAAGGCAGGAGTTCCTGTTGAAGTCTCTATGAGATACCAATATCCAAGTATTGAAGAGGGTTTGCTTAAGCTGAAAAATAAAGGTTGCTCTGACATTTTTGTTGTTCCTCTATACCCACATTATGCAATGTCGACTACATTGACTACAGAAAATGAAGTGAAAAGAATAGCAAGTGAACTGAATTTAGAACTCAATTTAAGATTTATTGGTACTTTCTTCGATAAGGAAGAATACATAAAAAGTTTAAGCACCGTGATAGCTAAGAACAGACAAGAAGAAAGCGACTTTCTTTTATTTAGCTATCATGGAATTCCAAATCGCCATCTTTTGAAAACAGATCCGACAAAAAATCACTGTCTTAAGGTTGAAAATTGTTGTGATGTTCAATCAGATGCAACACCTTTCTGTTATAAAGCTCAAGTTTTAGAAACATCTAAGTTGTGTGTAAACAACTTGAATTTAAAAGATCATGAGTGGGGAGTTTCCTTCCAGTCTCGTATAGGTCCTGGCTGGATAGAGCCTTTTACAGATAAAGAGTTGGTCAATTTAGTCAATCAGGGAATAAAGAAACTAGATGTTGTTTGTCCCGCATTCGTAATAGACAACCTTGAAACACTTGAAGAAATGAACATCAGTGGTAGGGAGACTTTTTTGGATGCTGGCGGCGAATCTTTTAATTACATACCTTGCTTAAATACGGAGGAATCTTGGGTAGATTTCCTCGTCACAGCCTCAAAAAGGTAAAAGGGATCCAGGGGCCTGAATCCCTTTCTTAATCATCCTTTGGGGAGGGGTATGATTAATCTGTTAATATTTAAAGTCTGTAACAGATTCCGACTAGGGTTAGAACGAGTCCACTGCGCTTGGGACTCGTTCTAGGGCGCGTATGTAATAACCAATCTTCTAAAGTTATTACAGGGCTGCACTAAATCAACCTAAGGTTGATTAAAACCTTCTCGTTATTGACAACCTAGCATTCACTTCTTCACCTACCGATGCTTGGTGAGTACTGTGTGAGTGCGGGAAGTAAACTTCATCTGTTATATTCTCAACATTCAATCTGATCGTCAGATCGTCAGAAACATCATAAAACGCTGCAAAATCAACCCTTGTATAATCAGGCAGGACTAATCCGGGTTTGTTATTGCTTATGTTTGATTCACCTTGTCTAGTAACACCTAAACCATAACCAAACTTATCGTTGACTTGATAAGTAGTCCAAAGAGACATTGTATTCTCAGGAATCTCTCTAGGCTCTCCTCCAGAACTAGTTTCGCCATCCATATCACTGTAACCAAATGACACATATAATTGGTCACTAACTTGTCCCTTAACTTCAAGCTCTATACCATCTACCTGAAGACCAACTATCTCCGCGCCTTCGCCAGATTCATCTCTTGTAGCTATAGTTTGTTCACTATCAAAATAGCTAGCTCTCAGGCTTAAATCAGGTGTAATATCCCAATTAACGCCGATTTCTGAGCTTTCGTAAACATCAGGATCAAGGGCCGCTGCACTTGCTGTAAGTTTCTTGTATTGCTCACCAGACCTAGGTAAAAAGCTTTCGCTGTAACTGTAGTATAAAGAAACATTTTCTTGAGGTTTGAATATCACACCTGCTCTAGGAGAAAATTCATCATCTTCTCTAGACTGAGAAGTTCCAGCTTTTACATCATCTACTGTGATATCAAACTGATCCAAACGACCTCCTAATAAAACCAACAAATTATCTGATAGTTCTATTTGATCCTGAAAATAAACTGAAGTTACTTCAATTTCTGATGCAGTTCTTCGGTTTAAGTCAGATGTGAAATCAAGAACTGTAGCAACGCCTGCAGAATTTGTTGATATATCCAAGGTTCCGCTCATGCTTGAAGGGATATTAAAAACTTCTCTATCTGTTCCAGTGGTAGAGAAATAAGAATCATATCTTTCGTTTTTATTGTCGGTATCAATAAGCTCTGCACCGAACAAAATGGTATGTGTTGTATTTCCTATTTGTAGTTCATTAACTAGATTGGCGGACACAATTAGATTTTCACGTTCAGTAGGGTCCTTGTAACCATCAACTCTTACAGTATTGGCCGTGTTATCTGCAGCGTCATATCTCTGTGCATATAAGTTTTGATACAGTTTTTCAAACTCGCTTGAAGTAACTGAAAAAATACCTTTTGAGGTTTCAGAATAATCTGTTGTCATTGTAGCCCTGAAAATGTCAGCTTCAGCAGTTTGATAATTGACAGCTGATGTACCAAAAACAACATCTTTTAAAGGCTCATAAGGCTTACCATTCAATGTAGGGATACCTCTGTCAATAAATCTTTCATGATCTACATACTCATAAGATAAATCTAGTGTTGTTGCTTCACTCATTTGAATTCTAAGCGTTGGATTGAAACCGGTACGATCTCCATCGTAAGAATCTCTGTGATTTTCTAATTGATCGCTGTGAATGTTTATACGAAGAGCAGTGTTATCTCCTGTCGTAGTATTGTAATCAGCTGCAAAATCAAAAGCCCCGAAGTCATCAGCGCCTATATCAAATGATCCAAATGTTTCACCAATCTGTGCTTTCTTAGAAACACGATTGATTATTCCACCAGTTCCACCTCTTCCAAAAAGAAGTGCATTAGGCCCTCTGAGGACCTCTACTTGATCGACATTGTAAAGAGAACGATAGTATTGAACATCATCTCTTGCTCCATCTTGGTAAAAGTCTGCAGTAGATCTAACACCTCTGAAGACTACTGAATCTCTATGCCCTTCACCCTGTGAAGTGTTTACACCCGGAGTATAGCGAACTATGTCTCCTAACTCTCTGATACCTTGCTTACGTATTTCTTCATCTGTAACGATAGATAAAGATTGAGGTACATTTATGATCGCTGTTGGTGTTTTAAGCGCTGTAACTTGATCTGAATAAAGTACTTTGCCCTTAACCACTATTTCTTCTACTGGTTCATCAGAATACAAATTGGTTGTAAGAACCAAAGTTATGAACATTAATGCCTTATATAAAGGTTTAATTATTTGCATCATCTTTTTAACTCCCGTTGTGTTAAATAATTAATAAGAATCAAATGAGAATGAGAATGAGAATGATTATTATTAATCTTGGGCGGCATTATAGATGAGAATGATTCTCATATGCAACAACTTAATGAAGTTTTTTTAAATAATGGGATTTTGTACTACAGCCTGAATGAAATGCTCATTTAAAAGCTATTCATCCAGTTCTTTATCCAAGTCAAAAGCATCATGCAATGCTGCTACTGCTTTGGTCATTTCTGATTTTTTAATTACTACTGAGATTTTTATTTCCGATGTTGTAATCATTGAAATATTTATCTCACTTTTTGCTAGTGCCTGGAACATCTTGCTTGCAACACCTGCATGAGCCCTCATACCTCTTCCGACTATACTAATCTTTGCTATATCATCATCTACATCTATTAAACCTCCACCTAGGGTAGTAGATGTTTTTTTGAGAATCTCCTCAGCCTGTTTTGTATCATCTTCATTCACGGTAAATGTAAAATCAGTGGTGTTATCAGCCCCAATATTCTGGACGATGACATCCACCTCGATACCTGCGTCGCTTATAGGACTTAAAATCTTTGCTGCAACACCTGGAATATCTGGCACGCCTCTGATAGTTAGCTTGGCCTCAGAGTCTATACTGCTTATTCCTGAAACAATTGGTCGTTCCATAATATTTTTCTCCTCTTGAACTAATGTTCCTTCGCCTTCGTTAAAACTAGACAAAACCCTAATTGGTAAACTAAATTTACTAGCATATTCCACTGCTCTTAATTGTAAAACTTTTGCGCCAGAGCTTGATAATTCTAGCATTTCTTCAAAACTTACCTGCTTAAGAAGCCTTGCTTTATCATAAACTCTAGGATCTGTGGTGAAAATGCCATCTACATCTGTATAAATTTGGCATTCATCAGCATCCAAAGCTGCAGCAAGAGCAACCCCAGTAGTGTCAGACCCTCCCCTTCCAAGAGTTGTAATGTCGCCAGACTCATTCATTCCTTGAAAACCTGTAATTACTGGCACAACACCTTCATTTAATTCAGAAGTAATCTTACTTACTTCAACATCCAATATTCTTGCCCTACTATGGCTTGAATTGGTTTTTATACCTAATTGGTATGCAGTGTAAGACTTACCTTTTATACCTCTTTTAAGAAGGGCCATTGCCAATAAAGCTACCGATATTTGCTCACCCGTAGATACAAGAGCATCATATTCTCGAAGATCGGGTTCAGGATTAATCTCTTTTGCTAATTTAATAAGATCATCGGTACTATCTCCCATTGCGGAAAGAACCACGGTTACCCTATTTCCCGCGTGAATTTCAGATTCAATGTTATCTGCCACAGCTTCAATGCGTTCTGCATCAGCAACTGAGGTACCACCGAATTTTTTAACGATTAATTTGCCCATAAAAAAGGCGGGTATTCTATATTATTGACTAGTTAATGAAACAATTAAGTCTGCAACTGAAGTTAAAGCTAAATCTAAATCATTAATATTCTCCACTCCACCTTGAGCAAAGTCTGGCCTTCCTCCTCCACTTCCACCTAATTGATTAATTAAATGTTTCATTATTTCTCTTGCATCTATATCTACCTCTTTAGAACAAGCAACTATCGCAGGTGCTTTGTCTTCAGATACCGAAATCAATACAATTATAGAGTTCTCATTTTTGTTTCTGAGCCTGTCGGCAATTTCCCTTAATTCTTTCGAGTCAGTATTTTCAAAAGTACTAGTAATGAGTTGATATCCCTCTACAAGCAAAGATGAATCAATTAGAGCCTGAATGGATGACCCTATATCTTCCGATTGAATTTGCTTTGCGTCTCTTTTCAATGACTTATTTGTATTCATTAGATTTTCAATTGCCTCTATGCAGGTATCGAAGATCATAAATTCTAAAGGTCCTCTATTTAACTCTTTCAACAAGTCATTGTTGTCTTCTTTTATCTGAATAATCTTTTTTAAAACTTGATCATTTGAGCAATTGAGGACTTTTGCAAAGGAAATATTTTCTTCTTCAAGAAAACGTAAGTAATCCAATGCTTCAACTCCATCTCTAGAATCAATATCTTCAACAAAAAGTTCATTAGTGATAGCAGAATAATTTTGCGAAAGCTCATCCAATAATAAATTAGCGCCAACGCCAGTTACTGCCTCTATTCTTCTCACACCAGCAGATACTCCTGATTCAGAAGTAATCTTTAGCATGCCTATTTCACCTGTTCTCTCAACGTGAGTTCCACCACAAAGCTCAATAGAAAAACCATTTCCAATATTGAGGACACGAACCTCTTCACCATATTTATCACCAAAAAAGGCAATGGCACCTTTTTCAATAGCTTCGCTAATAGGCAGAATCTCTGTGATTGATTCAGAATTCTTCTTTATCTCTGTATTAATTAAATCTTCAATAGCAAGAATATCTTCAGCATCAATAGAGCTATTGTGAGCAAAATCAAATCTCAACCTTGATTCTTCAACTAATGAGCCTTTTTGTTCCACATGGTCGCCCAACACATCTCTCAGAGCGGCATGAAGTAAATGGGTAGCACTATGATTGCCCTTTATCCTATTTCTTTGTTCAGAATTTATCTCCGCAACCACTGAATCACTCTTTTTTATAGATCCTGATTTAACATGTCCTAAATGAAGAAAATGATCTCCTTTTTTTTGAGTGTCATACACTTCGAAAATAGAATTATTTGATTTTATGAGTCCTGTATCTCCAACTTGACCACCCGACTCAGCATAAAATGGTGTTTGATCAAGCAATATCAAAGCTTCCTCACCTTCATTAATTTCTTCTTGGGACGATGAGTTCGAAATTATTTCAATCACATTTGAAGTTGACGAATAAGACTCGTAACCTAAGAAATCTGTTTCACCTTTTATATCCAGAGACTCAGGAATTATAGAGTTGAAATTAGAGGAAGATCTTGCACGTTCCTTTTGCTTTTGCATCAAGACTTCGTATGTATCTTCGTCTATAGTTAAGTTTCTTTCTCTAGCAAAATCCGCTGTCATATCAGCTGGAAAGCCATAGGTATCATAGAGTTTAAAGACAATTTCTCCTGAAATTTCATTACCTTCTAAATTCTCTAATTCTGACTCAAGAAGCTGCATACCTTGCTCTAGAGTAAGCGCAAATTGTTTCTCTTCTTTTAAGAGATTAGCTTTTATAATCTCTGAATTCTTTATTAACAGAGGATATGTTTCTCCCATTTGATCTTCAAGAGTAGTAACAAGTTGAGAAAGGATGGGATCTTTCATTTCAAGTTTATAAGCATGTCTTAGAGCACGTCGGATGATCCTTCGTAATACATAACCTCTTCCATCATTTGAAGGAATCACACCATCGGCGATCAAAAATGAAGCTGCTCTAAGATGATCAGCTATTACTCTTAGGGAAGGATTTGAAAAATCCTCTTCTTTTGTTAGCTCTCCTGCCTTAACAACAATGGCCTTTAGTATGTCCGTATCATAATTATTATGTTCATTTTGTAATACAGCTGCCATCCTTTCCAAGCCCATGCCCGTATCGACGCATGGATTCGGTAATGGCTTCAAAGATCCATCTTGACCTTTATCAAATTGAGTAAAAACAAGGTTCCAAACTTCTATATATCGGTCTCCTGGTTCATTTCCTGGTCTTGGAGGATCGCCTTCAAGATGATCGCCATGATCATAAAATATTTCACTGCATGGTCCACAAGGTCCTGTATCTCCCATTGTCCAAAAATTGTCTTCATCACCGAGTCTTGAAACTCTTTCAGGATCAATACCTATCTTTTTGATCCAAATTTCTTCAGACTCATCATCACTATCATGGACGGTTATCCAAAGTTTTTTTGGGTCTATTTTGTATCTTTTAGTTAAAAGTTCCCATGCAAAAGAAATTGCATCTTCTTTGAAGTAATCACCAAAACTAAAATTGCCGAGCATTTCGAAAAAGGTATGGTGTCTGGCGGTATAACCGACATTATCAAGATCATTATGCTTTCCACCTGCCCGCATACACCTTTGTGAACTGACCGCTCTTGTATAATTTCTTTTTTCAACTCCTAATAAAAGATCTTTAAAAGGTGCCATTCCAGCATTGATGAATAACAAGGTAGGGTCATTCAAGGGAACCAAAGAAGCACTCTCGACTAGTGTGTGACCTTTCTCTTCAAAAAAGTCTAAATAAATCTTTCTTACTTCATTCGTTGTAAGAGGAGAAGTTGCCATTAGAATATTTCTGAAAAAAAGTTCATCATTGATTGCCAAGATCTTTTATCAGCATTTTGATTATATTGAACACCAAAATCTAAATCATCAGCATCTGGATTAGTGAAAGCATGATATGCATTACCATAACTATGTAATTGCCAGTCAGCTCCAGCTTCGGTCATCTCTTTTTGGAATTCATCCACCATTGCTAAAGGAACCATTGGATCCCTTTCACCATGTAAAACGAGAATCTTTGCATTTATACCATCGCTAGAGATTTCTGATCCCATCAAAAGACCATGAAAGCTAACAACACCGTTCAATTCTGTTCCGGACCTGGCTAAATCAAGAACTACTAGACCACCAAAACAATAACCTATTGCAGCAATCTTGGTAGAGTCAACACCTTCAAGCTCTTTTCCTGCATTTAAAGCAGCATTTATAACGGATTTAAGCTTTTCTCTATCTTCCACAAGTGGAGTCATCAAAGATTGATTTTCTTCAGTAGAAGAGCCAACCCTGCCATCGCCATACATATCTACTGCCATTGCAATAAATCCTTCCTCGGCAAGCTCTCGTGCCTTAAGTTCGACAAAATCATCTTTTCCAGCCCAAGTGTGTGCTATTAAAATTAAAGGTGCTTTATCTAGCTCAGGATGCGCAACATAAGCATTGAATTTTTGATCGCCTAAGCTGTAATTAATTTCTTGTGTTTTCATATCATTTACCTAAGGATTGAAGTTCAGATTTAAATCTTTTTGAGTTTTGTACATAATGCTTTGCGGATAAAATCAAGCCTTGTTGCTGATCTTCGTTAAGCTCACCTTTTACTTTTCCAGGAGATCCCATCACCAGAGAACCATCGGGTATTTCTGTCCCCTCGGTAATTAAAGAATTTGCTCCGATTAAGCAACCTCTTCCAATTTTTGCCCCGTTTAAAATTACTGAGTTTATTCCAATTAGACTACCGTCACCTATGGTGCAGCCATGCAACATGACTTTATGACCAACTGTTACATCTTTTCCTATATTAAGAGGAAATCCCATATCTGTATGCAAAACGGAACATTCTTGCACATTTGATCCTTCACCTATTGTAATGAGTTCTGTATCACCTCTCAAAACAGCACCAAACCAAACGCTTGAATCGTTACATAATCTAACCTTACCTAAAACAGTTGCAGACTCGGCAACATAAAAATTGCCATCAATAACTGGTTCATGTTCTCCAAGTCTATAAAGCATAATTTTTTCCTCTTCTAATTGCCTTTTGTTTTTAAATCTATATTTGCGTCTAAAGCTACATTCAAAAAATCGACAGTCATCATGGCTGTAAGGCCCCATATTATATAAGAGTCATACTCATAGGCGGGCATAAAAAATTTATCACCATCTCTATTAATTTCGTCATTTCGATGTCTCTTGTCTTCTAAAAGGAACTTAACAGGAACTCTAAAACAAGCTTCTATTTCGTCAGAACTATCGTTTAATACAACATCCTCAGGGACTAAGCCTACATAAGGCGTAACGCTGATATTAAATCTTGAAACTACGGTGTCGATGGGTCCAATCACATTAACTTTTGTTCTATCCAGTCCTGTTTCTTCCTCAGTTTCTCTAAGGGCTGTATTTTCTAAATCAACATCTTCCTTTTCATACATGCCCCCAGGGAAAGAAACCTCTCCTCCATGTGTCCCAACTTTATTAGAGCGTAAGGTATAAATGAGCTCTGGCTCATCAGATTCTGTGACAGCTATTAGTACTGCCGCTTTTCTTAACTCAGCTACAGGCGGTTTTCCAGAGTAGGTTTGTATTTTGTTCGAAATTTTATCTAACATCAATAAATGTAATATCTCATTGAAGATAGTTTATACTTCTGGCGCCTTAAATCGAAATAAAATAAGTAAAATGAAATACTGCAGCGTGTGTGGTTCTCTGACGGTCAGAAAGATACCTGAGGGTGACAATAGGGAAAGAGACTGTTGTGAAAACTGCGGCACCATACACTATACAAATCCTAAAATTATTGTCGGAACTATTCCCTATAAAGACTCTGCGGTTTTATTATGTAAAAGAGGCATTGAGCCTAGATATGGAAAGTGGACTTTACCTGGTGGCTTCTTAGAAAATGGAGAAACTGTTTCTCAAGGAGCTTTTAGAGAAACTTTTGAAGAAACAAATACAGAAGTCGAAATGGGCGAGCTGTATGCCATCTACAATGTTCCTCAAATCAATCAAGTTTATATGCTTCACTTGGCAAGGGTCATTTCAGATGATTTTTCACCAACTTCGGAAAGTTTGGAAGTAGAGTTCTTTAAAGAAGACAAGATACCATGGGATGAACTAGCTTTTCCTTTTGTTCCAATGACTCTTAAAAACTTCTTTTCTGATCATAGGGTTGGTGTATACCCTCTAACTACTCAAACAATTGAAAGAAAAAAATAATCTCAGTTAATAAACTCTCTTGCATTATTAAAGAATTTGATCCAGGGACTGTAATGAGTCCATTCATCAGGACTCCAAGAATATTGATCTTTTAGAAATGCTCTTTCGGGATGGGGCATCATAATAGTGACCGTTCCACTGATATTAGTTACACCAGCGATACCATTTAAAGACCCGTTAGGATTCGCGGGATAATCTTCAGTAAAGCTCCCTTTATCATCTGAATATGTAATCGTCGTGTGATGATTGTTATTTAATTCAGAAATATCATTGACAGATGCATCTACCCGGCCTTCTCCATGAGCCACTGGAACTGTGATAATCGAATCTCCCATATCTTTAAAGAAAATTGAAGGTGATTCTTTTACAGAAACTTGCACTAGTCTCGCTTCAAATTTCTCTGACTTGTTTCTCTTAAAATCCGGCCAATTAGTCGCTCCCGGTATTAAAGATTTTAATAAGGACAATGTCTGACATCCGTTACATACTCCCAGTGAAAATACGTTTTCGTTATGAAAAAAGTCTCCAAATTGTTTCCTTAAGTCTTCGTTAAAGAGAATACTATTTGCCCAACCACCCCCTGCACCTAAGACATCACCATATGAAAATCCTCCACAAGCAACTAAACCTTCAAATTCAGCTAGGGTGTGTCTAGCTGAAATCAGATCAGTCATATGTACATCAATGCAGTCAAAACCAACTTCATTAAAAGCTGCAGCCATCTCGTTTTGACCATTAACTCCTTGTTCTCTTAGTATGGCAACTCTCGGTCTACTACTATTTAATTGTATTTTTTTAGGTATTGAAAAGTTTATTTTCGGTCTCAATCCTGAATTATTTATATCAGTGTCGTTTCTAAACTCCGCCTCTGCTGTGACAGGGTTATCTCTTAGAGACTGAATTTCAAAACCTACTTTATGCCAGTTCTCTAGTAAAGCTTTAAGAGGAAAAGACAATATTTTTTTGTCTCTATAGCTAAAATTAATTTCTTTTTCTGCAGAAATGCAGCCTAGGTTATGAGAATGATCTTTGAGACCCGATTCATCAAGCAGATTATGAACACAATCTAGATCATTAGTATTAACCTGTATTACTACTCCTAATTCTTCATTAAAGAGAAAATCTATTAATTTCTTATTATCCTCCAAAACGGTATCTAAATTAATCTCTAAGCCCAATCTGCTTGCAAATGACATCTCGATTAAAGTGGTTATTAGTCCTCCATCTGATCGGTCATGGTAAGCCAATATCTTTTTATCAGTTAAAAGCTTGTGAATAGCTTCAACAAAGTTCGGCATTTCTTCCAGGCATTCTACATCTGGCGCCTCACCTCCTATCTGTTTATTAACTTGAGCTAAAATGCTACCTCCCATTCTTTTTTTACCCTTTGCTAGGTCTATAAAAATTAAGGAAGTATCTTCATTTGCTTTTAATTGAGGGGTTGTCGCAATTCTGATGTCCTCAACAGGCGCAAAACCAGACACTATTAATGATAAAGGAGATATTACCGACTTATCATTTTTTCCTTCAGACCATTCTGTGGACATTGATAAGGAATCCTTTCCAACAGGAATAGTTATATTCCAATTAGGACACAGATCCATTCCAATAGCTTCTACCGCCTCAAATAGGTCTTTATTTCCATCTAATTTTCCAGGTGAGCCCATCCAATTAGCAGAAAGTTTTATATCTGAAAGCTTAGCGATACCAGAAGGAATTATATTTGTGATGACCTCAGCTACAGAAATTTTTGCAGCCGACTTAGAGCTTATCAACGATAATGGGGTTCGCTCACCTATCGCCATAGCCTCACCAGACTTGCCTGCAAAACTAGTCTTACATAAGCCATAATCTGCAACTGGAACCTGCCAAGGGCCCACAAACTGATCTCTAGCGATTAAACCTGTAACGGATCTATCTCCAATGGTGATTAAAAAACCTTTGCTTGCGACAGTTGGATGTCTTAGTACTTCGCTAAGCAAATCCTCTGTAATTTCTTCTGGTAAATTTAATGTGGAACTATTTTTACTTGAACTATGAAAAGATAAATGAGTTTTGGGAGGCTTTCCGAAAAGAGTCTCTAAGGAAATACTTATAGGATAATTATCAAAATGGGAATCATAGACTTCAAGATTATTACCATTTGTAATCTCACCGACGACAGAATAGGGACATCTCTCTCTTAAACAAATGAAAGAGAATCTTTCTAAATCATCTTGATCAATTGCTAATACATATCTCTCTTGAGATTCATTGCACCATATTTCCATCGGACTCATTCCTGGCTCTGAGTTTGGGATATCACGCAGATTTATTAGACCACCATGTCCACTATCTTTTACAAGTTCAGGGATTGCATTAGAAAGACCTCCTGCGCCTACATCATGAATAAATAATATTGGGTTATTTTCATCCTGCCAGCATCTATCGAGCACCTCCTGACATCTTCTTTCCATCTCAGGATTTTCTCTTTGAACTGAAGCAAAGTCTAAATCTGTATCACCTTCTCCTGAAGATAAAGACGATGCAGAACCTCCACCTAATCCAATTAGCATTGCAGGGCCTCCAAGGACAACTAATTTCGAACCTACTGGAACTTTCTTCTTAAATGCATGTTCTTTTTTTATATTGCCTAATCCACCTGCCAGCATTATCGGTTTGTGATATCCAAAATGGTTATCGCTAGTTTTAGCTTCGTAAGTTCTAAAGTATCCAAGGATATTTGGTCTTCCAAATTCATTATTAAATGAGGCTGCTCCAATAGGTGCATCAATCATTATCTCTAGAGGTGAAGCTATTCTGTCTGGTTTATCTTCATCTATTTCCCATCTCTCTTTTAAGCTTGGTAAACGCAAGTTAGAAACGGTAAATCCTGTTAAGCCTGCCTTAGGTTTTGCCCCAATTCCTGTTGCACCCTCATCCCTAATTTCACCCCCAGAACCAGTGGAAGCTCCTGAAAATGGAGATATAGCAGTTGGGTGATTATGTGTTTCTACCTTAATTACTAAATCAACTTCTTCTTCATGTGATGAATACTTGCCATCTCGTGGATAAAACCTTTCTGCTTTATTTCCTGAAAGAATTGCAGCATTGTCTTCATAAGCAGATATGACTCCTTCGGAATAATTAATATGAGTATTTCTTATCATATCGAAAAGACTCTTCGGCTGGGAATTTCCATCTATTGTCCAACTTGCATTAAAGATTTTATGCCTACAGTGTTCGGAGTTCGCTTGAGCAAACATCATCAACTCTGCATCGGTAGGGTCCTTGTTAGTCTTTGAATAACTATCGAACAAATACATTATTTCTTCATCATTAAGTGCCAAACCTAGCTCAAGATTTGCTTGTTGAAGAGCTAATAATTGCTTCGAAGATATATCTATATCCTGTATAGGGCTTGGGTGGAGATCAGAAAAGAGGCCAGAAATATCATCTAAATTCAAAATAACATCTTGAGTCATTCTGTCTGCTATAGATTTTCCTACCAGCTTTAAATCTTGCATTTCAATTTCTTTTGACCACTTGAAACATTCTCCTTTTTCAACTCTGTCAATAAAAGAAAGACCGCAGTTTTTTAAAATCTCAGTAGCTTTCGAAGACCAAGGAGAAATTGTTCCTATTCTAGGTGTTATAAAAAAGAAACTCTTATCTGGGAAACTTTGATTATCACTGGCATTTAATAGACCTAATAATTCAAGTAATTCATTTTCTTTAATACTAGAAATATTTCTGTTTAGCATGCAAAAATAAATTTCTTGGGTCTCAACATCTTCTGCATTATCTATCTGAATAGATTGTCTTAATTGGTTTAATCTAAATTCAGAGTTATTTTCATATCCTAATATGGCAATGATTTTGGGTGAAACTTCGATTATAGAGTTCATTGATGATTTCGACATTGTAATAAAAGCCCTTGCTAAGTAAATACCTTATCTTGTGGTTTCTAGAATAAAAACACACTACATATGGTATTTTTTTAGTATTATTGACTTTGAAGGTGGAAATTTTTTATATATCACCTAGAATGCTGAAAAATTTGGGGAGTCACGTTGAATAAATTTAAATTTCGATACTCTTTTATAGCTTTCCTTAGCCTATTGACTGTTCTAAGTTTGGAGGCCCCTATTCTTGCGTCTTATTCGGATGAAAATAAATCTTTTCTTCAGGATGATTTAGATTTTTTATGGAAAGGAGATAAGGCAGGTTTTATTACTTTCCTTCAAAGAGCAGATACGAGGCTACCAAAATATAAGACTCATTTTCAAGAAGCGGCACAAGATATAGATGTTCACTGGACTCTCATTGCGGCTATAAGCTATCAGGAATCGCATTGGAATCCTAAAGCCATTTCTAATACAGGCGTTCGTGGAATGATGATGTTGACACAGAAGACGGCTAGAGAAATGGGTATAAAGAAAAGAACCCATGCAGGAGATAGTATTTCAGGAGGAGCTAAGTACTTTCAAAAAACAATGGATAAATTCCCAAGTGAAATTTCTAAACTAGAAAGAATTTGGATGTCATTAGCTGCATATAACCTAGGCTATAAGAATATTGAATTAGCAAGAGATCTGGCAAAATCAGTTAGCTTAAATCCCAACTTGTGGTCTGAAGTCTCAACGGCGCTAGAAGTAATATTGGTGGATCGTTATGGGGAAGAGTCAAGAGAATTTGTTAAATTTGATCAAGTCATGCAGTACGTTGAGCGTATAGATTTATACTACAGAACTTTGTCAATGCTCTACAAAGACGAAGAACTTCTCTTATTAGCTCAGAAGTAGTTTGTCCTTCAGTTCTTCTACTCTGTCTCTATAACTTGCTGCTTCCTCGAATTCTAAATTCTTTGCATATTTATACATTTGATCTTCAAGTCTAATTATTTCTTTCTTAACTTTATCGGGATTATCAAAACTCTCAATTGGATCAAAATCTATAGCCCCAAGTTTGTCTAGTTTTCTTCTTGTTTTAGATTTTCCTTTTACAGATCTTGCTCCTTCCATAATGTCCCCAATACTTTTCTTAATTCCGATGGGTTTTATAGAATTCTCTCTATTAAAAGTCTCTTGTATTTCACGTCTTCTATTAGTTTCCTCGATAGCCCTTTCCATAGATCCAGTAATTTTATCCGCATAAAGTATAGCTTTACCTTCTAGGTGTCTGGCTGCTCTTCCAATTGTTTGAATTAGAGAACTTTCAGATCTAAGAAAGCCTTCTTTATCTGCATCTAAAATTGCTACTAAAGCTACCTCTGGTATATCTAGACCTTCTCTTAATAGGTTAATTCCTACTAAAACATCAAAAGCTCCAAGACGTAAGTCTCTTATTATTTCTACTCGCTCCACAGTATCAATATCGGAGTGAAGGTATCTTACTTTGGTTCCATTCTCATCTAAATATTCTGTAAGATCTTCAGCCATTCTTTTTGTCAGGGTCGTAACTAGTACCCTATTCCCTTTCGAAACTATTTGGTTTATTTCTTCTTGAAGATCATCTACCTGATGAGTCGCAGGTCTGATTTCAACCTCAGGATCCGTCAAACCTGTTGGTCGAGCAACTAATTCAGTAATGTTGCCAGAATTCTCAAGTTCATATTTTGCTGGAGTTGCAGAAAGGAATATCCTTTGACCAGATAATTTTTCCCATTCATCAAATCTGAGAGGCCTGTTATCTAAAGCCACTGGCAGTCTAAAACCATAATCGACTAATGTTTGTTTTCTAGATCTATCTCCTCTGTACATCCCTCCCAATTGAGGTAAGGAGACATGAGACTCATCAATAAAAACCAATGCATCCTGAGGTAAATATTCATAAAGAGTTGGAGGTGGCTCTCCGGGCTGTCTATCAGAGAGAAACCTAGAATAATTTTCTATACCAGAACAAAACCCCAGTTCCTTTAGCATTTCAATATCATATTTTGTTCTCTCCTCAAGTCGTTGAGCTTCAACCAGTTTATTTTCTTTTCTCAAATAATCTAACCTTTGCACCAGTTCTTCTTTTATAAATTCTATTGCCTGTAGTACCTTTTCTCTTGAAGTGACGTAGTGAGATTTTGGATATATCGTTATCCTTGGAACTTCCCTTAATATTTCACCAGTTAGCGGGTCAAAGAGTTTTAGTGCATCTATTTCATTACCAAAAAGCTCTATTCTCAGGGCTTCTTTTTCAGAGTCCGCAGGAAATACATCAATTACATCTCCACGAACTCTATACATAGATCTTTTGAATTCTACTTCATTTCTCTGATATTGGAGTTCAGCAAGCCTTCTTAAAAGCGTTCTTTGATCAACTTCGTCACCTCTATCTAGATGAAGAACCATTTGGAGATAGGATTGAGGATCTCCTAAACCGTAAATTGCTGAAACAGAAGCTACAATTACAACATCTCTCCTTTCCATTATTGCCTTTGTCGCAGATAACCTCATTTGTTCAATATGTTCATTAATAGATGCATCCTTTTCAATGTAGATGTCAGTTGTTGGAACATAAGCTTCAGGCTGATAATAATCGTAATAAGAAACAAAATATTCGACTGCATTATTTGGAAAATATTCTTTAAACTCACCATAAAGCTGGGCTGCTAGAGTTTTATTGTGCGCCATCACTATCGCAGGTCTTTGAACTTCTTGGATAACATTTGCCATAGTGAATGTTTTACCAGATCCTGTAACTCCTAATAAAGTCTGATTAAGCAATCCATCATTCAAACCCTTAACTATCTCCTCGATAGCCCTCGGTTGATCACCTGCAGGTTTATAGTTTGATACTAGGTCGAATTTTTTTGACATACTTTTTATAACAAATATTATAACGCTTACTTTCTAAGCGTTATAATTGGATTATTCCCCGATAGCTCAGTTGGTAGAGCAAATGACTGTTAATCATTGGGTCGCTGGTTCGAGCCCAGCTCGGGGAGCCAAATTCTAGGCTCGCTCCAAAAAGTGGGCCTTTTATTTATGGTAGTATAATTTTTCATATGCCAGCTAATTTATTTAATCCAAATTCTGAGGAACCTTTTGTTTTAAGTCGTTCCAGAATTGATAATTTTATAGAATGTCCGAGATGTTTTTACTTAACAAATAAAATTGGAATTGCAAGACCACCCTCCTTCCCCTTCAACTTAAATAATGCAGTTGATGAACTTTTAAAAAATGAATTTGATGTCTATAGAGAAAAAGAGGAGCCTCATCCGATAATGGTAGAAAATAATTTGAATGCCTTGCCCTATAAGCATCCAGATCTCGAAGAATGGAGAGAATCATTAAGACACGGCATAAAAAGATATCATCCAGAAACAAATTTAATATTACGCGGAGGATTAGATGATCTTTGGATTAATACTGATACTAATCAATTGATTGTGGTGGATTACAAAGCAACATCTAAAAAAGGAGAAGTTAGTATTGATGCTGACTGGCAGATTGGTTACAAAAGACAGATTGAATTTTATCAATGGCTATTGAGGGGAAATTCTTTTGATGTATCAGACGTTGGATACTTCGTTTACTGTAATGGGATTACTGAGAAAGACGAGTTTAATAATATTCTTGAATTTAAAACCAAGCTCATACCCTATAAAGGCAATGATTCTTGGGTTGAGCCTACTCTTCGTAATTTAAAAGAAAGTTTAATAAAGGATGAAGTACCAGATGCCAATTCAAAGTGCAGTTACTGCTCCTATGTTAAAAAAACTTTAATGGTCTAGTTTAAGATTTCTTCCATATAGTCTTTGTACCTTTATCTTCTAAGATTATTCCCTCTTTAAGTAGTTCATTTCTGATTTTGTCTGAAAGTTCGAAGTCCTTTTCTTGTCTAGCTTTATTTCTTCTCTCAATTAGTTGCTCAATATCTTCATTACTTAAATTTATACCACTTGTGAAGTATTCTTCAGGATTTTCTAAGAGTATTCCTAGAATATTTGATAAGGAAATGAGTTCTGAGGCCAAAGCATTAGCATGAGTTAACTGATCTTCTTTCTTAAGAAGGTTTATTTGTTTTACCATCTCAAACAAAACAGATATGGCTGACGGAGAATTAAAGTCGTCCTGCATTGCATCATGAAACTTCTCTGAATATTCAGAAGGAATATGCTCGTCCGTTTCGTAAGAAAGGTCTTGTAAAGAATTATAAAGGCGATCCAGAGAATTCTTCGCTTCCTTCAAACCTTCATCAGAATAATTTAATGGACTGCGGTAATGACTAGAAATTAAGAAAAAACGAAGTACTTCTGAAGAGCTATCATCTAGGGCCTCCTTTATAGTTATGAAGTTCTTGAGAGATTTAGACATTTTCTGCTCATCAATCCTTAAAGATCCAGTGTGCATCCATACTTTTGCAAACTCTTTGCCTGTGACACATTCTGATTGAGCTATTTCATTTTCATGATGAGGAAACTTGAGATCTGATCCACCGCCATGAATGTCAAAAGTTTCCCCAAGAGCATCCATGCTCATTGCTGAGCACTCTATATGCCAACCTGGTCTTCCTGGTCCCCAAGGTGAGTCCCATTTCAATCCCTCAGTATCCTTTTTCCATAAGACAAAATCAGCAGGATTTTTCTTATCTAGATCAATATCAATTCTGGCTCCAGACAACATATCTTCTAATTTTCTTTTGCTAAGCTTTCCATATTCTTCAAAAGATTCAGTAGAAAAGTAAACATCTGATTCACTCACATACGCATGACCCTTATCTATAAGTTTAGTTATGAGAGATATAATCGAGTCAATATTCTCTGTAGCCCGAGGTTCGGCATCAGGACTAATCATTCCTAAAGCCTGGAAATCATCATGCATTGAATTTATACAATCTTTAGTTAATTCTGATGGACTTATATTCAACTCTTCTGACCTAGCAATAATTTTGTCATCAACATCAGTAATGTTTCTTATGTATTGGACTTCATAATTTATACTTCTCAAATATCTGACAATAAGATCAAAGGACAGGAAGGTCCTTGCATGACCTATGTGTGTATCGTCATAAACAGTCATACCGCAAACATACATTCGAACCTTATTGTCCTCGATGGGTTCAAAGACTTCTTTCTTTCCAGAAAGAGTATTAAAGATTTTCATATCTGCGAA
>CACLEI010000003.1 GCA_902605935.1 uncultured SAR86 cluster bacterium
ACTAATTTTAATGAAATACTTACCGCTTCATTTACTCAAGCTACTAAAGTTTTCACTAATTTAGTTACAGGAGCTTTGGATTTTACGTTAGATAAATTTACATCTTTTGTAGAAAAACAAATTGATTACAGAAATGATGAACAAATTCTACCGAAAGAGGCATTCGGTATACCGGTTTCAACTATAGAAACCGTAACCATTCCTGGCGAAGCAGTGGATCAAACTATAGTTGTGACTGTTGCAAATGACGGTAATGGAAATAAGTTCTATTTTGATGGAGTACTCGCTCCGAATTACACTTTTGACATAGGCGCAACTTATACTTTTGACGTTAGCGATTCTTCCAATTCTGGACATCCTTTCAGATTAAGCACAACACAAGATGGAACGCACGGCGGAGGTACAGAATATACACTCGGTGTAGCATTTAATTCTGGATCTGTAGTTCTAACTGTAGATGGCAATACCCCATCAACACTTTATTACTATTGCGATGTCCACAGTGGCATGTCTAATGACGCAGTTTTGAACTCCCAAGCAGTAGCCGGAAAATCATTTGAATTAGAGTCTGTATCTGGAATTGGATATATGGTTGTCGGTGATGGACTAAATCCCGATGTTCAAGAGGCAGGAGACTTCAGCTATTCTATTACTGGAGGTGCAGACAAGGATTTATTTAGAGTTAGTGATAATGGCTCGCTATCATTTAAAGATACTGCTCCAGATCCTTCTAACCCTAATGATTCAAATGCTGATGGAGAATATATAGTCGAACTAACAATTACTGATAACTCAGATAATTTCCAACAAGTTGTTGAATTTGTGATGGAAATCCCTGATTGGGATTATACGAGAACGTATTCAACAAGTACTAAGCCTAGTCTTGTAAGCAATGTAATTAATGCTGAAGAGCATTCAATTATGAGACAGTGGAATAGCTATGATCCTGATACAGGTCAAAATCCACAAATATATAAAGGAATAGAAGTACAAATAGCTGGTTTGGAAGGATTAGATCCAAGTTTGAATATAAATGTTTTTCTACCAGAACGTGACGATGCTGGTAATAAAATTAAAGACAATTCGATGTTTTACCTAAATCATGATCAGGATGATGGAAAATACTATCTAAATTTACGTGATGGTAACTCTTTAGATTTTGAAGATCCTAAAGATTCTAATGGTGATAATATTTATGAGTTATCGGTAAACATAGAAATTCATGGTAATGGAGTTGAATCAATAGGAACAAGGGCTGACCTATTATTTGTTGTAAATTCCAATTCAAATGATCCTGCAGTTTCATTCCCAGACTGGTGGCAAGACGATGCTTCCTCTCATGGAAGCTTTGCAGAAAATCAGGCCGCTGTTGCAACTTTAACTCAAGTAACGATTAATGGAAGTTTACAAGACAATGTGTTTGTAGTCGGTGAAGTGTGGCAGATTGACCATCAACCAGGAGTAAATCCTCAAACTATAGAGGAGCTTCAGGCGATCACTTTTGCAGGAACAGTGACCTCTACTATTACTGGTGGACCAGATGCAGATAAATTTATTCTAAGAGATACGGATTGGGGAACACAAGTATTTTTTACTGAAAGACCGGTATTTGCTTCGCCAACTGATGCAGATGGTGACAACATCTATGAATTTGAACTAACTAAAACTGGAGCTGACGGAAGTTCTATAACCAAAACTGCAAGAATAGAAATAAGGGAAAAAGATGCTGGTACACCAGATCCCATAGCTGCACCATCATCACCTTTGGTTTTTTCTGTGGACGAAATAGCAGAAAAGCTTGATACAGGAGAAGGCAGTAGAAATGTATTAGGAACAGATGGAGATGATATTTTCATCAGAGAAAATAATGGTTTCCAGTATATTGATGGAGGGGCTGGTAATGATAATTTTGATAACTTTAGGGAAGGTTACTTAACTGGTGGTGCAGGTGGGGATATCTTCCAATTAAGTGGAGAACATCTGGAAAATCCTCTAAATTTTGGAATAAGAGATTATGCAAAGGACTACTTAGAAGGAGCTGCCGAAGGGATTAATGGATATGACGAAAATAGAGATGGTGTATTAGATTTAGCTACCGAACTAAATTGGACTAGAGTAGCTTTAATTTCCGACTTTACACCCGGAGAAGATACATTAGCTCTAACCACATTAGGTTGGACAGGAAATAATGTTCCAAATCTTTCTAAGGCTGATATCTCCTTCGTCCAAGGTTCAGGCGATCTCTCAGCACACACCTTTGTCATGTTGACTGGAAAAAGAGCTGAAGATCAAGGTTTGACAGAAGGTGGAATCATTGCAGTTCTGTTGGATATAGATGCGAGTTCCATTTCAAAAGATACCGATGTCACAGAAGTGGGACCGCAATATGACAATGTTTTAGGAAATATTAAAGATGCTATAGGAGCAACTGTAACGATAATTCAAGATCAGGATGGAAGAGATACTCCTATTTTACAATTACCAGATGGACAATATGTTTGGCTGGGATTGGATTATACTGAATTTGACAATGCTTCTTTTTTCCAAAATTTTGCTGTAGCAAGTGATGGAACTCTCTATGTTCCTAGAGCTGAAAACTTAGATTTTGAAGATCCAAAAGATGGAAATAAAGACAATATTTATGAGCTATTGTTTACAGGTTCTACATTTACAAGTATTCAACTTAGAAAACAAGAATGGGGAGGATACGATGTAGATTGGGAAAATTCTGATAGAACCGGAAATATAGCTTTTAAAGTTTTCATAGATGTAAACGATGTCATCTCAGACAATGTCGGTAAACTCTCCATTGCTGAAACTGATTTCTTTTCAGCATCAGATGCCCAAACAGGGGATGCGGCTTTAGATACTCAGCTCATTGACTTAGTTTTAAGTCAAATTTCTGCAGTGCAAGGCTCTTTAATGGATATAGATTTCAAAGCAATAGCTGAAGAAATTAATTTTGATTTTGCCTTCTTCTCAACTGCAGATCAAGAGACACAAGCCGAAGATTGGTTTGGTGATTATCAAGAAAATCGATTCAGCGACTTTAATAGAGAATTAGAGAGTACTTTTGAAAGAAATCTCCTTTCCAAATTCTCCTCTTACACGAATGCAGATTCATTAACTAACATAACAGGTACAGCTGAAGGAGATTCCTTAACTGGTACAGATGCAAAAGAAACCATTTTTGGTAAAAAAGGAGATGATAACATCTTAGGTGGAGCTGGTGATGATGTAATATTTGGAGATCAAGGAGCTGATATCTTAGATGGTGGTGCTGGAGCTGATGCTATAGATGGTGGTGCTGGTGACGATACTATCAAAGTAGGAGAGGGTTTAGATGTATTAGACGGTGGTTCTGGTAATGATAAATTTGATTTTACAAATATAACTTCTTTACCTGAGTTTATAAAAGGCGGTAGCGGAACAGACACACTTGTTTTGTCGGGTCTGAGCAGTGTAGGTCTAGAAGTTGATGATGGAACTGATGCTGACTCTTTACCGGACTATACAGGTATTGACCTTAATAAACTTGTTTCCGTTAAAGAAACTTGGACATATGAAGATGAGTCCGGCAATCAAGTTAATGAGGAGGGATGGAGAAATAGAGTTGAAAGTATTGAGAAAATTGATTTAAGAGACTCTCAGTCATCCATTGTTGATACTCTAGCGGCTGGTGCTAGTTTTGGTGATGTTCTGAATATTACTTGGGACGCATTACAAAGAATGAGCTGGGACAACAGAACTTGGACTATTCGTGGAGATGATACTGATACAGTTAGATTACTTGGTCATGAATACAGCTACAATGAAGGAAGTACAATTAAGACACAGTTTGAGGCCTTTAGAGCAAAAGGAACTACTGTTGAAGATGGTATTACATATAATGTTTATGAATTATGGGATGGTCGAGTTCACATAGAGCAAGGTATAACTGTTATCCATACGAAAAGAGATTTAGGGAAAGCAATAGCTGGAGAAAACACGCAACCTGATTTCTGGTACCAATATACAACAGTATACGAAAATTCAACTGCCGTATTTGGTGCTGTTAAAGATTCATGGGATGCAGATGGAGATACTATTACTTACTCACTTGATGCTTCTTACCCCGATGCTGCTCTTTTTGATATTAATTCATCTACTGGTGAAGTTACATTCAAAGTAGCACCTAACTATGAAGCCCCATCTTCTATCTCTTCTGGTGCTTCCTCAATTGGCTCAACGGAATCTGACTTTAGTAGCTTTGATCAGAACAACCTACGAGGGTTAAATCAATATAGGATAAAAGTTCTAGGCGATGATGGATCAGGTGAATCTAATGCCGTAAATTCCTATGAAATGTATATTGATGTACGAAATTTACCTGATTATGCAGGTTATGATTCAACGAATAAGATCCCTTTCTTTAAAGATATGTGGGGAAATGATTCTGGGTTTGTTGATGATGCTCCAAATCAATCAATCCAAATTAAAGGTTTCGATTTGGATTTTGATACTCTCACTTGGGAATTACTAGGCGTTAAGTGGGACACAACATATGGAACAATGGAAAATGGTGAATCTGGCAGTGCTATAGGAAGCGCACCATTTACACTTTCATCTACTGGACTTTTTACCCCCAATAGCACACTTAGTTATGAAGATGGAGATAACACCGTACAGGTATATGTAAGTATTACGGATGGTAAATCAACTGCTGTAAAGAAGACATATTATTTTAATATACGAGATACTATTGGTGATGGTACTTTATCTGTTAGTGGTACAGCTATGGTTGGTTCTTACTCTTTAGCAAATGCGACTATTTGGCAAGATCTAGATAATGATGGTGTCAAGGATGTCGGTGAGCCAAACACAACAAGTCAAATAAATGGTTATTTTAACCTTTCTATTACTAAATCTGATACAGATTCTCCTATACTTGCTACCGGTGGATACAACGCGGGTACTGGTGTAGCTAATGAAGGCCTGTATAAAATTAACTCAAACCTTAAAATAACTTCTGGTAGAGATTGGGGCGAATATTCATTAAGCCCAATGTCTTCTGTTGCGTTGGGCATGCAAACAATTGATAGAAGCATTTTAGACAAAACGACTGTAATCGATATGCTTAATGCCTTTGGTATGGATCCACTTTGGATGGAAGGAGATGGTAACTTTTATGGTGAGAGATTCTATGACATCAAGAATAGACTGGATGGTCAAACATCGGTTGGTGAATGGGAATTATTTAATCTTAACGTATTTACTTTAAATAATCTTTTGACAATTCTTGGTGATGCAGCTTCTAAAACAGGTATACAAATCATTACGGACGCGCTTGCAGATGTGAATACAAAAGTAAGTGGAACATCAAATGTCAGCAGTTATAGTGCCGCTACTCTGACGACAGCCCAACAATCCTCGATCAAACAAGCTGCTTATGAAGCTTTAACGGATGCTGTGGCTGAGGTTATTACAGGCCAAACTTCCTTTGACGGCTTTAGACTTGCAACAACTAATCCAGTAACTATTACTGATCATGAAGGATCACAAAATGTAATACATACACCTAACTATAGCGTTTCAAGTAGTGTACTAACACTCGATTCATCTGAAATTCAGGTTAACCAAACAGCCTTGCAGGATGCTTTAGATTTAAAGGATGGAGCCGAAGGATTAATAATCGAAGTCGAGGTTGGAACATTACCTTCAACTGCTCAGACCATCGAGTTCACAGGAAAACTAATAGATGGTACAAACTCTACCATTGATACTGGTGAGAGAGCCATCGAAATAAAATTTCAAGTTCTTGTTGATCCAACTCAAGAAGTTGGGAACTACCAATATGTATATGTACCGGATTCTTCAGATTTGACCGTTATATACACGGGTGAAGATGGAACAACCACTTCAACGACTGTCGAGCAAAGTGGAAATATGGTTACTGTGGAAACATCATCTACCGGTGTACCAAAATTTGTAGTTGATTTTAATGAAGTCTTTGCAAGAGGAATACCTCAAACAAATCTTAGTACTTACTTTACAGCGTCCACCGCTAGTAACGGTGACTACTATATGGAACTAGACTTTACTGGAGCTACATTAACTACATCAGCAGGAGAAGCCTTCACGAAGGTTGTTGCTCCATTTAAAGTTGCTAGCACGCCAACACCAGTAGTTTATTTCAATGATCTATCAGTTTCTGAAGCTGAAGGTTGGAATCAAATTGAACTAAAATTGAGTAAACCTGCAACTGAAACTTTCACTATTGAATACAGTTTAGATAGTTCTGGTACTGCATCTCAAAATGATGATTTTTGGTGGTGGTCAGATGAAACTGGATATAGATCAGTAACATTTGTAGAAGGGCAAAGTACTGCAGTAATAAATGTAGATGTGAGAAATGATTCATTAACTGAAAGTGATGAGACCATAGTGTATGGACTAAGAACAGCTTCCGGATCAGAAGGAAAAGTTGTCCTACCAAAAAATACTATCACAGTAACTATTAATGATGATGAAAGTGCATCGTCAATTGATCTCAATTTAGTTGTAGATAAAATGCTGACAAAGTTATCTTCTACTTTAGCAGCCGAATTAAAGACCTTAACAGATGCTAACTCAGCAGACTTAAGTTCAACCTCAACTAGTTTTACAGACATCTTATTAAGCAACGCAGATATCAATGATATTTCTACCTATTTATCAGGTGAAATATCGGATGATGTTACTGTCTATTCACCAATAGCAAAAGGCGTTATGGCCTTAATAAATACATATGTAACTGCCGTGCGAGGACCCTCTGGTATCAGAGAATCTGTAAAAATTGATGGATCAGATATGGCTAAAGACATGGCTGCACTTGCAGTAGGCTTTAATGCCCTAAATCTTTCAGAATTTACTTCCACTGCCTCTGCAGATCTTAATACAGCTCTAATAAATGATATCTATACTGACTCTGGATTCAAATACACAGGTGCTACGACTATAAATGCAACAGCTTTGAGTTATGTTAGAACTATTGATACAGACTCATCCGCTTATGCGAATATACTTTTTCCAACTGGAGAGGGACTCAGAGATACATCTTATCAACAAGGTACTGTTACTTTTTCACAAGGAACTAGTGGCAATGACACTATAAATTTAAATACTGCTGGTACAAATGTAGTTTATCAAGGTTTTGCTGGTAATGATGACATTACACTTTCCGATGATAATAGTAATTATATGATTTTTGGTGGTGCCGGTGATGACATAATTAAAGATATTAATAATACAGGTCAGACCACACTGTTAGATGGTGGTGATGGAAATGATACTTTGTATTCCAACTCACAACATCAAATTAAAATGACTGGTGGAAATGGTAATGATGTATTTGTGATTGAATATAATAGTGCTAGTTGGAAATGGGATTCTGGCAGTTCATTCAATGGCAATGATAATAATCAAGATCTTTCTATAAACTTTGACGAGTATTATAGTATTCAAGGAGTTGTAACAGATTTCCAAGACGGAATAGATAAAATAGGCCTTCGAGGTTCAGATTGGTCCGGTAAAACTATTGTTGTTCAACAAGGAACAGGAACTATGTCAAATCATACGTTCTTATTAACTGGAGCCGCTGAAAGAGGAGGAGATAGTGATTACCAATATTGGTTAATTTTATGGAACACAACTGCGTCAAGTATTACATCTGATGATTTTGTTCTTGTTGATACTAACTATGCAACTTCTTCACTATCTGGTGTAACAATCAGCAATGATCTTTCAGATGCAGGCTTAGAGAGCGAAGATAGTGCTCTTAATTCTGGTAATGATGATATAGAAAATGCATTTTATATTTCAGGACTCATGGACGATTCACCTGGATTTGATTTTGGTAACATAAATAATCCTGATCCAGTATTTGAAGTTACTAATATTAATGACTTACTTTCAAATCAAGATATAGCTTTCCCTTCAGATGATAATAGCATTTCTATTATTGATGAAATATATGAAGAAGAAATCTTGATTTCTATTGATATAGTATAGGAATTTTTTTTGAAAAAACTAATTATATTATTAGGGCTGCTTATGCAGCCCTTACTATTTGCATCTGAATATGAATCACTTGAAAACATACTTTCTAATAGATTTGATAATCAATTTATAGTTGGCATTTCTCACAGTAGATTTGATCAATCTCTTGATATCCTAAATTACGCAGATAAGTTAGAGTCCACAAAACCTAAAGAGGCATTAATAAATAGTTATTATTTGGGTTATCGATTTGATCAATGGAAACTTTCTTTTGAATCTAATGATTCTTCAGGTGAAGTAGAGAGGTTATCTATACCTAGATTCATTGAAACTGATGTCAAAAGTGAAACATTCACTATCTCTTATAATTTTCATGAGAATAACAACAGCTTAATACAGATAGGATTGCTTCATAGAAATGAAGACCAAGATCCAGTAACGATAGATTGCTATGCTTTTGGTGAAACTGTTATAGGAGGTTCCTGCAATGAAGCAGAATTAAATGTTCTAAACAGTGAAGCTTACAGAACTAGTGGAGAATTAATTTACGAGCCTGTACTAAGAACATCAGGACACTCTAAATCTAAAGGTATTTATTTAAGACTATCTTCTAAGTCATTGGGTCTATTGAATTTTAATCATACTTTTTCTTTTAAAACTTCTGAAATTAATCAAGATTTTACTTCATCTATATTGGATACATCCGACTCTTTTATCAGAGGATTAACTGTAGATAATAGAAATGCTGGACAATTGTTAGATCAATTTAAGGATGAATTGCCTCAAACAACACCTTGGAAGGAAAATACCTTTAAATATTCCGTAAGTAATCTGATACCAGTTGGAGAGAATTTTGCTATCTCTGGGATGTATAGCTTTATTAAAGTTAAAAGAAAGGACTATCTAAAAAATCCTTCCAAACAAGACTTTACTGATAATCATCTCATTGATTTGTCGCTTTTTTACTCATTGACTGAAAATAGTCTTCTTTATTTAAAACTATCTGCTTCTTCAAATTATCTCATAGGTGAAAATCCTTTAGCTTATAATAGAAGGTCAAATCATTTATTTGATCATCCTTATGGCCAGGTAAATGCTGGATTAATATTAAATTTTTAATTAAATTCATGAAATCTCTCATAGCGATTATTGCAATGACTTTTTTAAGTAATGCTCTGCAAAGTGATGACTTATTAGATCCATATATGAGCTCAACAGAATATGGTTTCTTTATAAAACAAGTTAGTGATGCAGTAAGTGATCATCCTGAATATTTATCATCACTCGATTCTTTGAAAGCAGCGGGTGCTAACTTGAAAGGTAGTAAGGCTAATCTATTACCGCAAATAAGGTTGATAGTAGATTCTAATAATCAGCTAGATAAAAGCTTCGAAGATGGTTCCAATAATCTATTTGAAAAATCAAGATCAGACCATAAGACCGATGCAACTATTACTATCAGTCAGCTTTTGTATGATTTTGGAGCAACTAGAAGTGATATATCAAAGTCAGAAGCATTATTCGACGCAAAGAGAGCTGAACTGTCAGCTACAATTTTGGACCTTATTTACAGATCAGTAATTAGTTATATAAATGTTTCTGCTTATACAATTTTCACCGATACTATAAATGAATCTTATAAAAGGCATACTGCTATTAAAGAAAGAATTCAACAGAAAGTAGAAGGTGGTTTATCGGCACCAAGAGAACTAAGTAGAGCTATTGCTAGAGAGGCTGAGGCTTATGCTAAGCTAATAACTGTAAGACAAAATTTAAGTAAGGCCATATCAGAGTATAGGATTTATTTTCCAACAAATGAACTTCCAAGAAAACTCCCGCCAGAGAATTTAAATATACAATTTAGAACTTTGGAAGAATCAAGAAATTTAATGATGACAAATAATCCTAATATCCTTAGAGCATTAAGTTCTCTAGAAGCATCTATCTACAATGCTCAAAAAGTTCAGGGTGAATCTCTTCCTAGATTGGATTTAGAAGTTCGGGGCAGTCAATATAATCTGTCAGAGCAATCTGATGAATATGATGTTTATTCAGGACTAAATCTCTCATACGATCTTTATACAGGTGGAAAGAATAGAGCATTAAAAGAGCAGGCGAGAGCGGAATCAAGTGCTTATATGAATAACAAGGATGCAATTATTAGAAAAATTGAGGCTGAGATGAGTAATTCTCTCCAAAACATCAAACTTATTCCAAGTAATATAGAAGCCTATCAAAACGCTTACAAAGCAAATAAACAGTCACAATATTATGCAAACGAACAGTTTCAAACATCTAATGTTCTGCTATTAGATCTTCTGCAAACTGAAAGAGACTTTTTAGAATCCTCTCAAGCACTTTTAGAAGCTATAAGATCATCTCAAATTGAGAGATATTCTTATACAAAACTCACTGGAGAGCTAGGATCTGAATTTGAATTAAGGGTGAATTAATGAAACTTATAGATCACTGGTTTTGGTCTGCTTTTTTAGAAAATAAACAAACATACTACAAAGTTATTTTGGCAGCTACACTCGTTAATTTTATGTCTGTAGGAAGCTCTATTTTCATCATGGTTGTTTACGATAGAGTCCTTCCTAATTCTGCTTATGAATCTCTTTATGCTCTTACGATAGGGATGGCTTTAGTAATTATTTTTGATTTTGTTTTGAAGATGCTAAAGACCTATTTCATCGACTATGCTGGTGAATATGTTGATAAGAATGTTGGAGATACCATCTTCAATAGATTGCTAGATGCGCCTACAGCTGTCGTGACTGGTCCTGTTGGAGCTACAGCTAATACCTTCAGAGAATTTGACTCTGTAAGAGATTTTTTTACTTCTGCCACATTATCGTTGATAGTAGATATACCATTTATATTTTTATTTATTTTTGTTATTTATCTTATCGCCGGGCCTTTGGCTTATATACCCCTTGTTGCTGTTCCAGTAGTTTTGCTAATAGGAATTTTAATTCAGCCTTTCCTTGCCAGAGTAAGTGAAGATTTGGGTCAACACAATCAAGAAAAACAGTCAGTACTTGTGGAGACAATAACAGGTATTGAATCAATCAAAGTTTTAGGTGGCGGAGATCTCGTTAAAGAAAGGTGGAAAGATGCAGCTACCAAACAATCAAGTCGCAGCAGATTATCAAGGGCTCTAGCACAAATTGCTGTTAACTCCGCTCAATCTGCGCAACAAATCTGTCTTGTTGGAATAGTTTTTTATGGTGTTTTTCTTGTTTCAGAAGGAACAGTAAGCATGGGGGGAATGGTTGCAGCTGTCTTATTGTCTTCTAGGACCCTTGCTCCATTAGCGCAAATAGCAAATTTATTTGGTAGAGCCAATAATGCTAAGACTTCTTATAGGAGACTTGCGTCGTTTATGGAAGAAACACAAGATGACGATGTTTCAGAAAAAAATAAAGGAGCTATAAGAAGAGAGAAGCTCGGAAGTATAGAATTTAAGGATACTATATATAGATATCCTGAAGCAGACATAGATACTTTAAGAAACATTAACCTATCTGTTAACGAGGGAGAAAAGGTAGCTATATTAGGTAGAAATGGTTCAGGCAAAAGCACTTTAATGAAACTAGCATCTGGTCTTTTCAAGGCCTCAGACGGTCTCGTTATGTATGATGGTGTTGATATTAAACAGCTCCACACAGACGATTTATCAAGATCTATAGGAATCGTTTTACAGGATGTTCAATTATTTTCTGGATCAATAAGAGAAAATATAACCATGGGAAGACAAGATCTTAATCAAGATGACTTGATTAATGCAGGAAAGCTCTCAGGGTTAGATGATTTTGTTTCAAAAATTCCAGGAGGATATGATCTTCAATTATCAGATGGTGGAAAAGGACTGTCAGGTGGACAAAGACAATCTATAGCTCTTGCAAGAGCTATTGTGCATAAACCTTCACACTTTATTCTAGATGAACCTACATCTGCTATGGATATGAATGCTGAAAATATTTTCATCAGTCAAATGGGTTCCATAATGCAAGATTCAACGATGCTCATAGTTACACATCGAATGCCACTCTTAAATCTTGTGGATAGAATAATAGTAATGAGCGAAGGCCAGATTGTTGAGGATGGCCCAAAAGAAGAGATTATTAATAAACTTAATCAACCTAGATAATGTTTAGTAAATTAAAAAATATATTTTCCACACCTAAACCCGATTTAATATTATATGTAATACTTTTCTTCTTTATTGCGTTCTTTGTTTGGGCTTCCAATGCAGAGTTAGAAGAAGTGACAAGAGGTAATGGTAAAATTATAGCCTCTAGTAAATTACAGGTAATTCAAAACTTAGAAGGGGGCATTATTAATGAAATTGCAGTCAATACAGGCGATAAAGTTAATGAGGGTGATTTGCTAGTAAAACTTGATGAAACAAAATTTCTTGGAGATTTAAACTCATCACAACAGCAATTAAAATCCTTGGAGCAATCACTCACACTCCTTGAAGAAGAAAGGCTTATTTTGGAACCTTTAGTTGATAGTAATGTGGAGCCTCGAATTAATTTAATCAGACTTTTACAAAGAATTTCAACTGCGGAATCAGAATATCAAGCAACATTAGACCAAATACCAAATCTGCAGGACAAACTTAAAAGAACTAATGTAACAGCGCCTATGGATGGGATAATCAATAGAATCTTGATTAATACCACCGGAGGTGTTGTTCAACCAGCTAGCCCAATTCTTGAGATGATTCCTCTAAACGATGAGCTGATTCTTGAAGTTGAAGTATCTCCAATGGATATTGCTTACGTAATCAAAGGACAAAAGGCAATAGTTCAGCTCAGTGCATTTGATTTTGCTATATATGGTAGCTTAGAAGGTGAAGTGCTAAATGTAAGTGCTGATACAGTTTCAAAAGATGATGGGTCTACCTGGTATGTATGTTTAGTAAGTATTCCTTCAGATGGAATAACTAGTATGTCCAGAGAGTTACAGCTTCTTCCTGGTATGCAGGCAACAGTGAATATTGTGAGCGGTAGTAAAACTATTTTAAAATATTTACTACAACCTGTTACCAATATAAAAAATAAAGCATTCAGAGAAAGATGATCCAGAACTTTTGGAAGTATATATTATTAATTTTTTTATTTTCGGCGAATTTAAAAAGTACAGAGTACGAAATAACAATTTTAGCTACTAATATTGCAAATTTTGGAGGAATAGGGGAATGGAGTTTTTCTGCACTCCTGGAAAGCGATCAAGAATCTATCTTATTCGATACAGGGTTTGATGAAAATACTGTTCTTCACAATGCAAACCTATTAAAAAAAGATCTAAGTAAAGTTGAAAAAGTCATACTTAGTCATTTTCATGGAGATCATACAGGTGGATTAATCAAACTTAGAAAAACATATATGAATTCAAATCCTAAAGCTTTTAGTAACGTTTATGTTGCAGAAGGTTTTTTTGATCAAAGATTTAATGAACTCGGTGAACTAAGAGGATTTATTGGCGGTTTTAATAAAGTATCTGACTTCAAGGAAAAGGCAGAAAATTTAGGAATTAATTTTATAGTCATTGATGAAGCTTACGAACTAGCTCCAAATTTAGTACTTTCTGGTCCTGTTGAAAGAATCTTTGAAAGAGTAGTTGTTTCTCCTGGTTTTTATTTGAAAGAAAATGGTGTATTGGTTGATGATCTATTGAAGGATGATCAGTCTTTGGGAATTAAAACTGATAAAGGTTGGTATATGATGTCCGGTTGTGGGCATGCAGGAATGATGAATACCGCTCATAAATTTCAACAAATTGAAAATAAAGATGTATTTGGTGCAATAGGAGGCTTTCATCTATTCAGATCTTCGGAAGAAGATATTAGTAAAACTGCTAAATCACTTAAAAAGTTTGGTCTTAGGCAATTAGTTGGTGGACACTGCACAGGTATACATGCAGCAAGAACCATAGCCGATATAGCTTCAATTTCTAAAGAAAACTTATCTCACGGAGCTATAGGAACGGTTGTTACAAAAAATCTAAAAATAGTCAGAAGCTCAGTTGAATAATGATCGATAAAGATTTAATAATTTTGGTTGTTCAAATAATTGCTGCCCTAGGTGTGGTTGTTTCAGTCATATATCTTGGACTACAAATAAGACAACAAAATATAATTACAAAGGCTCAATTTGGACATTCTCTCACTCAAAGACTATACGATCGATACTTTCAATCTTCAAAAGATTCAGAGTATGCAGAGTTCTTATCTACTGATTGGCATGCGGATAAATATGACCCAGTAGAAGGATGGAGAATTAGCATGGCAATTATGACTTATTTAGTAGATCTTTTTGATGTTTATGACAAAGTTCAAGACGGACTTGTTGATAAAAGTCATTTAGAAACAAGGATGAGAACCTTAAAGCTTGGAGTTATGAAGACGCCAATAGCAAGGGGCGTCTGGCAACAATGGAAAGGTAACAGATCGAAAGAATTCATTGATTGGTTTGAAAGTGAAATTTATGCAGATTCAAAAGCTAATATCGATGAAAATTTATTTAAAGAATCTGCAAATAATATGAACGTTACTCGTGATTAGAATTAATACGAAATAAGGATAAAAATATGACTAAACATTTATGCAAAATAGTAATTTTTTTAATGCTCTCTAGCTGTGGAAAATCTAATGATACAAATATTGAGTTATTCGTTTCAGGTGCACAAATAGCTGGAGTGAACGGCATGCATTTTGGACCTGATGGTCTTCTCTATGCTGCTTCTGTTATTGGTTCAGATATTTCACTCGTTGATACGGAAACTAATAAAATAGTAAAAAGATTCGATCTATCCGATGGAGTCATAGGACCGGATGATGTAGCTTTTAATTCTAAAGGAGAATTCTACTGGACATCTATACTCACAGGAGAGGTAGCTGGTTTTGATGTAAATGGGGAAAAAGTTATAGCAGGTAATCCTGGACCTGGCGTTAACCCAATTACATTTTCTGATGATGATAGATTGTTTGTTGCTCAATGTTTCTTTGATAATGGTTTGTTTGAAATGGATCCCTCGGGACAAACTGCTCCTAGAATTATCAAAGAAGAGATTGGAGAATTCTGTGGATTAAATGGTATGGATTGGGGTCCTGATGGAAGACTTTATGGACCTAGATGGTTCAATAATGAGATAGTTAGTGTAAACGTAGACACAGGCGAGATTAGAAAGGAAGTAGGGGGCTTAAATGTCCCTGCTGCAGTTAATTTTAACTCTAAAGGTGAACTTTTTATTCTGGATACCGGTGATGGAAAAGTCGTAAAATTTGCCGAAGGCATCAAATCTGATTATGCACTTGTGGAACTCGGCCTAGATAATCTTGCTATTGACGCCAATGATGACGTATTTGTCTCAAGTTACTCAGAGGGTAGTATTTTGAAAGTATCTCCTGATGGCATTGAAGAAGTTTTACCTGGTGGCATCTCGCATGCAGGTGGCATAGCTGTTGCTGGTAATGATCTTATTGTTGCTGATATACAATCTGTTAAAGCTTATAGTTTAATAGATGGCTCTGAATCTTGGAATTATAAAAATGTATTTAGAATCTCTCCTCATGGTGCAAATACATCAGTCTCAACTTTCGATGATTATGTAATATTATCTAGCTGGTTAGATAACCATGTAAAAATTATGAGACCAGATACCGGTGAAATCCTAGAAAGTCTTGATGGACTGAATATACCAGTTTCGGCAACTAAATATGGAGACCGAATAGCAGTAGCTTTACAAGGTGATAAATCAATTACTTTATTTAATGTCCTAAATGGAGAAGGGGAGATATTAGCAGACGGATTCATGGCTCCTACTCATGTAATAAACTATGAAGAAGACTTGCTTGTTTCGGATAGATCAAGTGGTCAAATAATACGTGTTAATAAAGAGGGAGCTCAAGAGGTAATAGTTGATGGTCTAGATTCTCCTGAAGGCATTGCTATAAAAGATAATTCCATCTACATTTTTGAAGGGAATACTGGTCAAATAAAAAAGTTTACTGAAGGCCAGATTACAGTGATAGCTGAAGTCATGCCTGGAAGCCCTGTTCAATCCGAACTTCAACCTCCTTCAATGGTATTCAATGGCCTAGCTATTAAGGATAACTATCTATATATATCAGGTGAACTAGAGAGGTCCTTATTCCGTATAGCTCTTTAGAAATGCTATAAATAAGTAACATAAAATTTGTGACAAAAAGAATAAAATAAACTATGTTATTTATAAGGAGAATTATATGAAAACAATAAAAATATTTTTACTAACATTTATTATGTTTCAATCGTCAGCTAATTTTGCTGATGTAGGTGAGGTTTATCAATGGAAAGCATTTCCTGGCAAAACCCAACAGATGCTAGAAAATATGCAGGAAGCTGCAAAAATTCATGAAGCAGAAGGTGCTGTTGTTGCTATTGATTTATTGAATATTGGTTCCGAACCATTGGTAAATTATGTTCTTAGATGGGATAACTCTAAAGACTATGCTGCATTTAAAGATCAGGCGAATCAATCAGAAGAGTGGCTTGAATATTGGGCAAGGGTGAATCAAGACCCTACAGGAGAAATGGTTGCCAGTTTTGCAGCAAATAATTTAGATCAAACAAAAAAGGCTTCAGATTTCGAAGGTTCTTATGTTTATTCAGTAACAATTTGGAAAGTCGATCCAGGTAAAGATCTCGAATTGATAGAAAGATTTATGGAGTCGAAATCTATATTAGAATCTACCGGTGCAAGAGTTGAAATTTATGCTGGAAATTGGGGTGCACCTAATGAGTATCATTATTTACTTATGTATGATAGTTGGGCTGACCTCGAAAAGAGTTTTTCAGAGTTAACCACACCTGGTGGAGAATGGATGAGCATGATGCAAAGACGTGCTAATGATGAACAAATAGCTGAACAATTGGGCTTCTTTACAGGTACAACTTTTAATTAAAAATATTAAAATTATTAAAAATAAAAGGCCCCTTAAAGGGGCCTTTTTTTTGAAATAAATAAGACTATCTTAAACAAATGATGTTTTAAAATTTAATAAACACGTTTAAGTTCAGCAATGTTAGTCGTTGGCGATCCATTCAACATTACTGTGTTTTCGAAAGTAATAGAGTTATCACTATTCATCATCCATTTCATCCCAGTAACGAAACTTTCATGTTCAGCATGCAAATCTACTTTATCCTTATCTAGCTGTATCACCATACTGTCTGATGTTAATTTAGTAACTTGAAATACAGGTTCGGTACCAAGACCACAGTAGTGTCTTACAACTAGCTCACCATCATCATCGCTGTAAGTTGTGAGCATTTGAACTCCATCTTCTAATAGAGTCTCTGTAATTGTATTACCTCCAGAAGTTAGTGCGAATACGTAGGAAACATCAATGACATTACCATCTATTCCTTGCACCATCTTTCCTTCCCATTTTCCTATCTTTTTTCTTACTTGTTCAAAAGCACTGCTTTTCTTTTCATTTGCCATTTCAACACTACCAATACTCACAGTTTCATTTGAAAATATGTTTAAAGATACAATTAGAGCGAAGATTAAAGACATTATCCTTAGTAAGTTCATAGTTTTTTCTCCTTTAAAAATATCTTACTAATATACCTCAAATTGAATAGAGAGTGTTGAACGGGAGACTAATTAAGAACAAAAAAACAATCATTGCTACATTTAGTTGTTAAAAGCTAAATAACTACTACATGAAGTTATTATATATTCGTATAATATATATTATGTTAAATTAAATATTATCCACAGATTTATCAAAAGGTATTATCACGCGTAAGGTTTATTATGTTCTACCCTAAATATGTCTGGTTCTAGTACTTCATATTTCTTAGATTTAACAGTAGAAACATATTTGAATTGAACCTCTACATCAAATTCCGTAATGTTCAATGAAACGTATCCTTGGTTTTTGCCGTTCACCCATACTAAGTCTTTATTATCCTTTATAAATTCATCCTCAATGATTCCAGTTTTATCTTTAAAAGTATCACCAAAACTAGGTGATGATATTGCAGGTGCTCCTATCTCTATTCCAACAAATTCATTATTTTTATCATATAAATTTGAAAACCAAGAATTATGAGAATCACCTGCTAAAATTAAGTTAGATTTAGAATTTGATATATTTTGATAAAACTCTTCCCTTTCTCTTGGATATCCATCCCACTGGTCAGTATTAAACGGTAGTTCTTCTCCTGCTAATTCACTTGTGTAATAAGAACTATCATTTGAAATTTCTTCATTTTTAAATATTTTAGGTAAATATTTTGGTCCAATCAGAAGTTGTTGTCCGAATATTGACCATCTATATTTCTTATCAACTTTATTTCTAACCCATTCCAATTGCTCCTTACCAAGTAAAGCTCTAGGCTTTAGAAGGTCTTTTTTAAACTCCCCTTTATTTAGTTTATTATCATTAAAATATTGTCCAATCTCTAGTTGCTTTTCTCTTCCATAAAGTCTCGTATCCAGCATCATTAAATTTATTAAATTACCTACTGAAAAACTACGCCATATTTTTTCTCTTTCCTTAACTTCCCGGATAGGCATCCATTCATAATATGCACGTATAGCATTATTTTTTCTATCAAAAAATGAGCCTTCATCTGGCGAATGGTTTTGTGCTCCTAACTTCCATGTATCATTAGTTATCTCATGATCATCCCATACAACAATCATGGGTTTTGATTTATGCAGAAGTTGAAGATCTTTATCGCTTCTATAAGTAGCATATCTTTTACGATAATCATCTAATGATATGATTTCATTTGATGGATTAACTTCTCTTCCCATCCTCTTGGCGTCGGACGATGCATATCCCTCCCTACTGTATTCATATATGTAATCACCTAAATGTAAGACTAAATCTATATCGGCATCTCTTGCCATTTCTTTGTATGCATTGAAATATCCTGATGGATAATTAGAACAACTGCAAAAAGCTATATTAAATTTATTTGGATTTTTTACTGGTAATGTAAAAGTTGTACCTACTTCTGAATAAACTCCACCTGATTTAAATCTATAAAATATTTTCTTTGCATTAAGTTTTTTTGGAATTTCAGCATCTACCTTTACTGTGAAATTATTTTCCTTTTCAGAGATACAAGATCCATTGGCAATTATATTTAAAAAATCTTTATCGGATGAAACTTCCCAATTTACCTCTTGATTTAAAGAGCTAGGAGTAGTCAATTTTGTCCATAAAATCACATGTGTGTTAGTAGGATCACCACTGGCAACTCCGTAATCAAATGATATTAATTCTTTTTTTATTGAAGGAAATATCTTGAAAGAAAAAGAAGCAATTGTTAGTACTAGAGCTTTAAAAAATAATCTTCTGTTCATATATCGAACATTATCAAATATAAATTAAAATCACAGTATTGTGTATTTTTAAGGGAAAGAAGATCAATAAACTATAGAAGAATTAATTGAAATATCCGCCCTACCCCATATTTCCTTAAACTTATTGAGAGCTTCAATAGATTCTTCCTGATTATTTAATTCATTTTGTGCGACATGTAGTCCGAAGTAAGACCATCCATTTCTAGGATAATCTTTTAAATCTCTTTCAAAAACTAACGCTGCTTCCTCAAATGATTTATTCATTAAAAGTGCATGACCTAAAGTTTGGCGAGTTGGATAATACCAAAATGGAGGTTCTGTATATGGAAGACTATCTTGAATTGTTACAGCTTCTTTAAAATGAGCTATAGCCCCACTGTAATAACCTGAGTACATATCAATCGATCCTGAAGCAAGCAAAGAAGCTATTTTCATTAATGATTTTGTTGGGTGACCTGCCATTACCATAGCGTTTACTTCTTCAGATTCAATATCATTTAATATCATGCTTTGAAATCTATTTGCCTCAAATGAGTTTCCGTTAGCAGCGTGAGCGACAGACAAAGCATAGTTGAATATAGAATTGGAAAATTTGAAATCATCATCTGGTCTTTCATAAGAAAAAACTTTATCCCATTTTGCAAATCTCACGTAAGACAATAAAGGTATTGTATGAAAGAATTCTAAGAAAGGTATATCTCTAATTTGCTCTGGCGAAACATAATTTGATACCTTTATTGCTGACTCAATAGATAAGTCGCTCATTCCTTCCATTGTTGATGCAGCCCAAAGGAAATGGACATTATGAGGATAATATAAGGCTGGGTAAAAACCTTGAGCATTACATTGAGCAATATACTCCTCATCGACCTTGGCTGCTGCTATGTTAGCTAATGATGCATCCTCATATCTCCCCACTCTCCAATAGATATGAGATGGCATATGTACTAAATGACCAGCTCCAGGAACCAAATCAGCTAACCTGTCAGCGGCTTCTTCAGCTCTACTTGGATCACTTGATGCTTCTACAGCATGTATATAAAGATGGATAGCCAGAGGATGATTTGGATCTTTATCAAGAACTGATTCGATAGTATTGATGACTTTAATTGTATCAGGTTTAGGATTACCATCTTCTGCCCAATAGTTCCAAGGCATTGTATTCATCAAAGCCTCAGCATATAACGATGCTGCATCAGTGTCATCGGGATATTTAGACGAAAGTGCCTCCATTGCTTCAGCATAAGCAATATCAAGTGGTACTCTTGAGGAATTTACATCCCCGTTATATCTCGATTTTAAAGTCAGAATGAAGTCCTTTTCTTTCGGTGAGGCAAATTCTATTAGCGACATGGCTTTATTTGTTCTCTCAAAAGCATCAAGTCGCTCTTGAGGACTCATTATGGCTTTGCCATCACTTGTAACATTAATATTAGGACCTAAGGCCAGAGCTTCTCCCCAGAAACAAATTGCACAATTAGGATCCAATTTTTGAGCAGCTTTGAAGCTTCGAATAGATTCGGCATGATTGAAAGCAAACGCCATAATCAGACCCTGATTAAAATAATCCTGTACGCCTTCAACTTTAGAGGAAATGGTAAAAGAATGAGATCCAAGTCCATTTAGTAATGGTGCACCAGCTTTTTCTATTAAATCATTTCGATCAATCGAAGTATCTTGAGAGCATGAATAAACAACAAACAGAATAGGTAAAAGTAATTTTAATTTCATGAAGTTAATATAACAAACTGATCTATACATTCAAGATGAGTCATTGAGCGCCTAAACTCTGTAGTACAATCTCACTTATGAAGCCATTAAATGGGGTAAAAGTTATCGACCTGACACATATGTTAGCTGGACCCTATGCTGGAATGGTTTTAGCAGATTTAGGAGCGGAAGTTGTTAAAGTCGAACCCTTGGGAAGCGGAGAAATGACTAGAGGATTATTAAAAAATGATCCAAATTATTCTTTCAAAAACTTTGGAGCTTATTTTCTAACTTTAAATAGAAATAAGAAAAGCGTTTCTATCGATCTTAAAAATAAAAAAGGTCTGGAAGTTTTTTATGATCTAGTAAGATCCGCTGATGTAGTACTTAATAACTTTAGTGCCGGAGTGGTTAGTAAATTAAAAATTGACTTCGAAAATTTGTCTTCCATAAACCCAAAGATCATTACTTGTTCTATCACAGGGTTTGGTGAAACTGGTCCGCATTCTACAAGACCTGCATATGACCAGATTGTTCAAGCCTATAGTGGTGGTATGTCAATTACAGGAAAAAATGCCAAGTCACCTACACGTGCTGGAATACCAATTGGAGATTTAGGATCTGGACTATATAGTGTTATCGGAATCCTCTCAGCCCTATACTCAAGAGAAAAAACACAAAAAGGACAACATATAGACTTGTCTTTACTTGATGTTCAAATATCACTTCTAACTTACATGGCTACTATGCAAACTTTATCAGGCATAGATCCTGAACCAATTGGAAATGCTCACTTTGTTCATGTGCCTTACAACAGTTTTACAACTAGTGACGGTTATGTCGTGATAGCGGTTATAACAGATGAATTTTGGCAATCCCTCAAATCAGTAGTAAATGTTGGCTCTTTGGATGATTCCAAATATGATTCCTCTATCAACAGACTTAAGAATCAAGCTTTTATAGAAAATGAACTAAACAAAGTTCTTTCTACTCAAACATCAGGTTATTGGATTGATAAATTAAATAAAGCGAAAGTTCCCTGTGCACCTATCAATAAATTCAGTGATGCATTAAACGATGAGCAAGTAAAACACAGAAATATGATAGTGGAGGTTGAACATCCTGATGGTGGTTTTGTTAAAATGCCTGGAAACCCAGTTAAGATGTCTTATACAAATGAGGAATCCTACTCTTCCCCACCACACTTAGGAACCGACACAAGAGAAATATTAAAAAATTGGTCAAAATATGAAGATGATAAAATTGAGAGCCTTGAAAACGAAAAAATTATCCAATCAATAGACTAGGATATATTTATCCAAAACATATGCAGCTAAAGCTATAAAAATGGTAATTAATGCCAAACAAAGTAGTAATGTTTTAAATTTAAATTCTTTTTCTTTCATCTTTTGCTTTAGTAATTAAGCTATCTGTTAGAAAATGTATTATATATGGCAAAACAAGATTTAATAGAAATGGATGGAGAGGTTATAGAAACCCTTCCTAATACTACCTTTAGAGTTAAATTAGATAATGATCATGTCGTTACTGCTCACATATCTGGAAAAATGCGTAAACACTATATTCGAATTCTTACGGGCGATAAGGTAAAAGTGGAAATAACCCCTTATGATCTATCCAAAGGAAGAATTATTTTTAGAGAAAGATAAATTATTTATTTATTTCTTCTATAAGAGAAATTAGAAAATTAAGTCTATGCCCACCGGAGTATCTATCTAGGGCTGCTACATCTCTTGCACTGTGCATGGCTATCACAATTTTTGAATCTGGATCTACCCAGATAAACTGTCCAAAAATACCATCAGCATAATATGCTTTATATCCAAATCCGGCTAGCCACCACTGGTATCCATAATAACTGAAACCTGGAGATGGTTTAGTAGACTTAATCATCCAATCATTAGGTAATGTATTTCTACCATCCGGTAAGACACCATTTTTTAATGCAAAAAGTCCTATGCGGGCATAATCTCTTAGTGTTGCATTTATACAACAACCTCCAAGCTCTTGGGAATAATCACTATCTAACGCCCAATAAGCATCAAACTCCATTCCAAAGGGTTGCCATATTTTCTTTTCTAAATAAGTAGAGAGATTTTGTCCAGTTGCTGCTCTTACAATTCCTCCTATGACATTGGATTCAGCAGTGTTGTAGTTAAATTTAGTACCAGGTTTATTTAATACTTCAAGTTTATTAAGATAGCTATAAAGCTTGTTATCATTAAATCCGGAAGCTATGTTGACGTCTGAATAAGGATCAGCATAATCTTCGTTCCAATCTATACCTGAAGACATTTGTAACACATCTTCTATGGATACATTCGAATAATTTCCTCGATTTAAATCAGTTACATAAGTGGATACCGGATCATTTACTGATTTGATAAAACCATCTTTAATTGCAGCACCGATCAGCATAGATGTAACAGATTTAGTTACTGAAAATGACATCCATTTTGATGTTTCATCATTACCAAAATTATAATTTTCATAAAGGATTTTATCGTCCTTCACTATAATTAGGCCGGCAACCTTAAATGTATTTATATAATCATTTATAGTAAATTTCTTTCCTCCATATCTGTAGGTTAAAGAATCGAGATTTATTAGTTGGTAAGAAAGAGAATAAGGGTCAAGACTTTTATTTATAAGTCTGGTTGGAAGGATATGTTGTATATTTTTGAATCCAAGAAGTTTCTCTTCAGTATTCCAAAATAGGATTGACTTTGGAGCTTCATCACTGCTCAACTCATTTTCAGATCCAAAAAAAAGAAATGAAAGACAAATTAAATATGCAGCTAAGATAAACCTCATCAAGAGACTTTTTCTTTTTTCTTTGAGGTTTCTTTAAAATCTACTTTTATTTCATTATCTTCCAGAGATACGAAGGCAATACCACCAGATTTTGATAATTTGCCAAATAGAATCTCTTCAGCGAGGACTGTTTTTATACTATCTTGTATAAGTCTCTGCATAGGTCTAGCACCCATATTCTTATCATATCCGTTCTCTAGCAACCAATCTCTAACTTCTTCGGAGACTTCGAGTTGAACTTTTTGAACCTCTAATTGAACTTGTAGTTCAATTAAAAATTTATCGACTACCGTACGAATGACCTCTGTTGGCAAAGGATTAAATTGTATGATTCCATCAAGTCTATTTCTGAACTCAGGAGAAAAGGTCTTCTTAATCATTTCTGTAGCATCACTTGTATGATCTTGAGATTGAAAGCCCATACTAGCCCTGCTCATATCTTGAGCACCAGTATTTGTTGTCATTATTACAATAGTATTTCTAAAATCAGCCTTTCTACCGTTATTATCCGTTAAAGTTCCATGGTCCATTACTTGTAGGAGTATATTGAAAACTTCTGGGTGTGCTTTCTCTATTTCATCCAACAGTATTACTGAATGTGGATGTTTATTCACAGACTCAGTGAGTAAACCGCCTTGATCATAGCCGACATAACCAGGAGGAGCTCCAATCAACCTCGAGACCGTATGTCTTTCCATATATTCGGACATATCAAATCTTACAAATTCAATACCCATTATTTTGGCAAGCTGTTTACTAACCTCAGTTTTGCCTACTCCAGTAGGACCAGAAAACAAAAATGATCCAACTGGTTTTTCATCTACTCTCAGTCCTGCTCTGGCAAGTTTTATTGCAGAAGAAAGACTCTCTACTGCTACATCCTGACCAAATATGACTCGTTTGAGGTTTTCCTCTAATTTTTCTAAAGATTTTTTATCGGATGTAGATACTGTTTTTTCCGGTATTCTAGCTATGGATGCTACGATCTTTTCAATGTCTAGTTCGTTAATAGTTTTTTTTCTTTTGGAAATAGGAACTAATTTCTGTCTAGCCCCAGCTTCGTCGACTACATCAATTGCCTTGTCAGGAAGAAATCTATCATTGATATGCTTTGAAGCCAAAGAAGCAGCTGCCCTCAAGGAACCTTCTGTATATTTAATTTCGTGATGTTCTTCAAAGCGATCTTTGAGTCCTTTTAATATGTTGAAAGTCTCATCAACAGTAGGTTCACTCACTTCTACCTTTTGAAATCTTCTTGATAACGCTCTGTCTTTTTCAAAAATACCTCTAAATTCTTTGTATGTAGTTGATCCGACAAATTGAAGTCCACGTTTTGCTAATGCAGGTTTGAGAAGATTGGAGGCATCCATAACGCCACCAGAAGTAGCTCCCGCACCTATGATGGTATGAATTTCGTCAATAAATAATATTGCAGAACTATCATCTTCTAATTCTTTCAAGACTGCTTTTAATCTTTCTTCAAAATCTCCGCGATATTTTGTACCTGCCAGTAGCGCCCCCATATCTAATGAATAGATAACACTATCTTTGATCAAATCTGGAACTTTATTCTCTGTGATTAATTTAGCTAATCCTTCAGCAATAGCTGTTTTACCAACTCCTGATTCACCTACTAATAGAGGATTATTTTTACTTCTACGCGCTAATATTTGTACAACTCTCTCTATTTCAGAAGTTCTACCTATTAAAGGGTCTATTCTCCCTTCTAATGCTTCTTTATTTAAGTTAGTGGTAAATTGTTCAAGCGCATTATTTGACTCTGGTTCATTAGATTCACCAGTTTCTACGTTATCAGGATCAGTATTTTCGCTTCTTCCATGACTTAAATACGTTACGGCATCTAGTCGAGTTAAGCCTAATTGCTCTAAAAGGAAGACACTTTGTGACTCTTTCTCACTAAAGATAGCCACAAGAATATTACTGCCTTTAACTTCGTCTTTACCTGAGGACTGAACATGAAAAACGGCTCTTTGTATTACTCTTTGAAAGCCCAAGGTTGGTTGAATATCAATTTCAGTTTCGTTTGATATCTTAGGTGTTGTTGAACCTATAAATTCTTGAAGATCAACGCGTAGTTGTTCAATATTTACTTTGTTTGAAGTTAATAATGCAATTGCGTCAGAATTTTCTAAAAGCGCAAGCAAAAGATGTTCGACAGTAACAAATTCATGTTTTTGATCTTGTGCAAGTTTAAAAGCATTATTTAAATTTTGTTCTAATTCTTGGTTAATCATCTTCGTCAACTTCCTCTATGTCGCTTAATAGCGGGTGACCATTTTCTTTAGCGAAATTATTTACTTGAGCGCTCTTAGTTTCTGCCACTTCTTTAGTAAAGATACCACAAACTCCCTTTCCATGTGTATGAACAGCTAACATTATGTGCTGGGCCTTATCACCATCAAAACCAAAAAATATTTGCAATACATAGACTACAAACTCCATAGGTGTGTAATCATCATTAAGGAGAATAACTCTATAAAGAGAGGGTTTCTTAACTTTAGGTTTTTCTAAAGTTGCTACTGAAGAAGTATCTTGATTTTGGTCTTCGCGATTTTTATTATTTTTTACTAAAAGCATTAATCCATATTTGAAATTATTGCCTCTCCAAATTCAGAGCATTTTAATAGGCTTGCCCCACTCATAAGCCTCTCGAAATCGTAAGTCACAGTTTTTTGACTGATCGTTCTAGCTAAGCCTTCAATTATTAAATCTGCAGCCTCCATCCAACCCATGTATCTCAACATCATTTCTGCTGAAAGAATTAATGATCCTGGATTAACTTTATCTAATCCAGCATATTTTGGGGCAGTTCCATGAGTCGCTTCGAATAATGCTATTTTTTCACCTAAGTTTGCACCTGGTGCTATTCCTATCCCCCCTACTTCTGCTGCTAAAGCATCCGAAATGTAGTCACCGTTTAAATTTAAAGTAGCAATAACACTATACTCGTCGGGTCTTGTAAGTATTTGCTGAAGAAAAGCATCGGCTATAACATCTTTAATAACTATTTCTTTTCCTGTAGTTGGGTTAGTTAATGTATGCCATGGTCCTCCGTCTAATTCTTTGGCATCATACTTTGAAACTGCAAATTGGTAACCCCAATCCTTAAAAGACCCTTCGGTAAACTTCATTATGTTACCTTTGTGAACCAAGGTAACAGAGTCCCTATCATTGTTTATAGCGTACTGGATAGCTTTATCTACTAATCTCTCAGTACCCTGCTTAGAAACTGGTTTGACACCTATTCCACAATTTTCTATAAATCTAATTTTGTTTACACCCATTTCTTCAGTAAAAAACCTTATTACTTTATCAGCCTCTTCAGTTCCTGCTTCCCATTCAATACCTGCATATATGTCCTCAGAATTTTCTCTGAAAATCACCATATCTGTTTTCTCAGGAGACACAACTGGGCTTGGTACTCCGTTAAAATATCTTACCGGCCTTTGACATACGTAAAGATCTAATTCTTGTCTCAAAGCAACATTTAAGGACCTTATGCCACCTCCTACTGGAGTAGTTAATGGGCCCTTAATACCTACTAGATAAATTTCTAAAGCTCTAAGTGTTTCAGGCGGAAGCCAATTGTTTTCTCCATAAACCATTGTAGACTTCTCACCGCAGTATATTTCCATCCATTCAATCTTCTTCTTACCACCATAAGATTTCTCTACCGCACTATCTACTACACTAATCATAGCAGGTGTAATATCGGAACCTATACCATCTCCTTCGATGAAGGGAACTATGGGATTGTCAGGTACTATAAGTTTTCCTGAAGAATCCATTGATATCTTAGAACCACCTTTAGGTTCTATTATGTGCTCAAATTCCATGATTGCTCTGTATAATTAAAATTGGTGGTGCATTATATATTATTTAGATGAATAGGTTAATTGAGCTAAATGAGTAAAGGAAAAGTACTAGTTGGACTGTCTGGAGGAGTAGATTCATCTGTTACAGCTTTATTGTTAAAAGAACAAGGATATGAAGTACATGCTCTTTTTATGAAAAATTGGGATGATGATGATGGTTCTCCATATTGCAATGCAAAAGAAGATTTCATGGATGCAGTGTTTGTGTCAGATCAATTAAAAATTCCTTTAGAACAAATAAGTTTTTCAAAAGAATATAAAGAATCAGTCTTTTCTTATTTTCTTTCTGAATTAGAAACTGGAAATACACCTAATCCAGATATCTTATGCAACAAAGAGATTAAATTTAAAGAATTTTATAATTACGCAATGTCTAATGATTACGACTTTATAGCTACCGGACATTATGCGATAACTGATAATCAAAGTTTATATAAAGGTATAGATAATTCGAAAGATCAATCTTATTTCCTGCACGCAATAGATAAAGAAGTTTTGCAGAAAACCATATTTCCACTGGGAGAACTTAAAAAAGAGAAAGTAAGACAAATAGCAAAAGAAAACAGCCTTATAACAAGCAATAAAAAGGATAGTACAGGTATTTGTTTTATCGGTGAAAGGCCTTTCCCTGAATTTGTAGGGAGCTATCTATCAGGCGAGGAAGGTAACATAATAAATGAGAATGATGATGTGATAGGAATTCATCAGGGGTTAGTTTTTTATACCCTAGGGCAAAGACAAGGTTTAGGAATCGGCGGTGTTAAAGGATCTCCCGATCTTCCCTGGTATGTAGCTAAGAAGAATCTTAAAACTAATGAACTCTTATGCGTCCAAGGCAATGATCATCCTCTATTATTTTCTAGAGAGTTGTCTACAAAGAATCTCTTTAGACTCGAAGATTCACTTCCGACAAGCTTCGAGGGAACTGCCAAGGTAAGATATAGACAGGAAGATCAGGGATGTGAAATCTATGTTGAAGATAATGCTTTGAATATAAAATTTCATAAACCACAAAGATCTGTCACCCCAGGTCAATCGGTAGTAATTTACAAAAATGATAAATGTTTAGGCGGTGGAGAGATTTGCACTATTAATTAACTCTATTTTCTTAGATCTAGTAAGTTTCTTAATCTCAATCTCTCTCTTTAAAGATCTACTTTTATCGTGAGTATGTTCTTCATAAACAAGAGTGACTGGAAGCCGACTTTTAGTATATTTTGCTCCTTTACCAGAATTATGAGTATCAATTCTTTCAGAAAGACTGTTACTAATTCCGGTATATAAACTACCGTCAGAACACTTCAAAATATACACACACCATTTCATTCAGACAAAAGCAGAAGCGATCCAGAGAGTTAGGACAATAATAACAACCAAAGTACAAAGCCAAGCCCTTATTCTGTCCTCTTTATCCATCAGGCTGAAGCTGAATCCAATTCACTTAATCTAGAGTAAAGATTAGAAATATTTTTATTTTCTTCACTAATAGCTTGACCAACAGAAGCACCAAAATTTAAGAAGCAATAAAGCATAATGTCAGCTAGAGTAAATCTATCACCACAAATAAATTCTTTTCCATCTAGTTGTTTATCAAGCCATTGTAATCTTTCTTGTGCAATCATCTTTAAATCATCTGCAGCTTGAGGTATGAGATGTAATCTATCTTTAAAGAGTTCATATCCTTCAGCGGATCTAAAACCATTTGTTAAAGGCTCGATAATTTGTAGGTCAATTCTTCGAACCCACATTTTTGTCTCAGCTCTCTCTTCAGGCGTTTTACCGATAAGATCACTATGGCCATTGATTTCATCTAAAAATTCACAAATTGCTGTTATTTCTGCCAAGAAATCTCCATTATCGAGCTCTAAAGCTGGCATTTGACCAGAAGGATTTCTTTTGAGATGTTCATCTTGTCTATTTTCACCAGCCATTAAATCAACTTCAATTGTTTCAATATCAAGACCAAGTTCAGCTATAAACATTCTAACTACATGTGGGTTTGGACCCATTGAATTAAATAATTTCATTTTTTCTTAAGGTTCTTTTACTACCTTTCCTCCTTTCATTACAAAATCTACTGTCTCAAGAATTGATATATCCTCTAAAGGATTTCGTGAGACTCCAATTAAATCGGCATATTTATCTTTTACTATACTTCCTAAGTTTTCTTTTTCACCAAGTAAATCAGCTGCATAAATAGTAGCGCTCATTATTGTTTCTTTTGCAGGCATACCCCCTTTTACCATCAAAGAGAATTCTTTGGCATTTTCTCCATGCGGTGAAACTCCACTGTCTGTTCCAAAAGCAATCTTAACACCGGCTTGATAAGCCATTGAAAAGGTAGACTGAAGCTTAGGGCCTATTTCTAATGCCTTCTTTTCTACAAAGGGAGGATAATAACCCTCTAATAGAGCTTTGTCTGAAACCCATTTACCTGCTAAAAGTGTAGGAACATAATATACGCCTTTATCCCTCATTAAAGCAGCTCCTTCATTATCCATTAATGTTCCATGTTCTATTGAATCTACTCCAGCTAATACTGCTCTTTTAATTCCTTCAGAACCATGTGCATGAGCAGCTACCTTAAATCCATAATCTTTTGCAGTAGAAACAATTGCTTTCATCTCGTTTATTGTCATTTGGGGATTTTGACCATCTTTAGCATTACTCAGGACCCCTCCAGTTGCTGTAAATTTAATAAGATCCGCATTTTCTTTATAACGAAACCTTACTGATTCCATAGCTTCTTGTTCACCATTCATAACACCATCTTTAGGGCCTAAATCAGCGGTTAATCTCTGATTTAGAGAGTTTGAAGGATCCCCATGACCTCCTGTTGAGGATATAGTCTTGCCAGAAGAAAAGATTCTAGGTCCAATTACGATTCCATTATCAATTGCATTTCTTAGTGAAATGGTCACCGTATCTGAATCTCCTAAATTTCTAACGGTTGTAAAGCCTGCAAGCAAAGTATTTTCAGCATTTTTTGTAGCCCGTATAGCATAATCTGCAGTATTCCAAGTTACTCTCTCCAAATAAGCATTTCTAGAGCTTTCATTTGTAAGATGTACGTGCATGTCAATTAATCCAGGTAAAATATAATAACCAGTAAGGTCAATATAAATATCATCAGGTTCAGGATTAACATACCCTTCTAGAACATTTGCTACTCTATCTCCAACAATGACAATGGACATTTGCGGTTCAATAGTTCCATTTTCAGCATTAAATAAGTAGCCAGCATGGATTAATGTCTTAGCATTTATTGCAATGCCAATGCATAAAAAAATTAATGATAAAAACATTTTTGCCATATCAATAGTTTGTATCTAGTTTATCTTCAAGGCAAGGATTAAAAACATTAAGTTATAATAGAAATATGAAATCTGAAAATCTATTATCTATTTCGCCTTTAGACGGCAGATACAATAAATCTGCCTCAGATTTAAGGGCTATCACTAGTGAATTCGGGTTAATAAAATACAGAGTAATCATTGAAATCAAATGGTTCATGCACCTCTCAAGTAATTCAAAGATTAAAGAACTCCCTAAGTTAAATATTAAAGAAATTACGTATCTCAATGATTTAATTAGTAATTTTGATATTACCGATGCTAAACGCGTCAAATCTATCGAGAATAAAACTAATCATGATGTAAAAGCAGTTGAATATTTCTTAAAAGAAAAATTTAAGAAGCACAAAAAACTAGATAAATATTCTGAATTTATACATTTTGCTTGTACTTCTGAAGACATAAACAATCTCTCATACGCATTAATGATTAAAGATGCTTCAGTAGTCGTTAATGTATTAATTAATAAATTAGAAAAAAAACTTAAGTCTTTGTCAAAAAGATATTCAGAAAAATCAATGCTTTCAAGGACTCATGGTCAAAGTGCCTCTCCTACTACTATGGGCAAAGAATTCTCAAACTACTTCTACAGAATTACCAAACTTTCTAGTGAAATAAAAAGACACGAGATGACAGGAAAAATTAATGGAGCAGTAGGTAACTATAATGCTCACCATGTTGCTTATCCGAACATTGATTGGGAGAAGGTTGCAAAAGATTTTGTTAAAAGTTTAAAGCTCAGTTTCAATAGTCACACTACTCAAGTAGAGCCTAAAGACTCTATTGCCTTGTTATTGGGTGATTACGTAAAGCTAAATAATATCCTTATAGACTTAAGTAGAGATATTTGGGGATACATATCATTAGGCTACTTCAAACAAAAATTAAAGGACGGTGAGGTTGGTTCTTCAACAATGCCTCACAAGGTCAATCCTATAGATTTTGAAAATGCAGAGGGTAATTTCGGAATGGCTAATGCCAACTTAACTCATATCAGTAATACAGTTACCATATCTAGATGGCAAAGGGACCTAACAGACTCCACTGTCATGAGAAATATAGGTACTTGTTTCGGATACATAAACATTGCACTGAATTCTCTACTTAGAGGTTTGAATAAACTTGAATTAAATAATGAAAAATTAATTGATGATTTAAATGATTCCTGGGAAGTTCTTACTGAAGCTATTCAAACAATTATCAGAAAAAACAATATACCCAACGGTTATGAATTAATGAAGAAACTGTCTAGGGGTAAAGACTTGAACAAATCTGATTTAATAAAATTTATAGAAAATATGGAAGTTCCGCAGGACGAAAAACAACGTCTTTTAGAACTTACGCCTCTCTCCTATACAGGCTACGCAGAGAAGCTTTCTAAGAGCTAAAAGTTAGTTGATTTATAGCAATATCTCGTTAAACTGACGCCTCCTTAAAACTACATTACATTCTATTTTGTTGAAATAGTTTTAGAGAATAATAGTCGATTCATATAAAGAAAAGGGAGAAAAATGGCCTCTTACAAAGAATTAATAAAAGAACTTACCGATCTAAAAAACAAAGGTAATGCTTCCAATGTGAACATTGAACCTGAGAGTGCAGCAAGAATGAAACTTCAAAATCAGTTTCAATCAGGTCTTGATATAGCTAGGTATACAGCAGCCATAATGAGAAAGGATATGGATGAGTATGATGCTAATCCAGAAGCTTATACACAATCTTTAGGCTGTTGGCATGGATTTATTGGACAACAAAAACTTATTTCAATTAAAAAACATTTTGGCAATACAGATAAAAAATATTTATATCTCTCCGGTTGGATGGTCGCAGCCTTAAGATCTGAGTTTGGACCCCTACCGGACCAGTCCATGCACGAAAAAACTACAGTCGCATCTTTGATAAATGAACTTTATACCTTTTTAAAACAAGCAGATGCTAGAGAGCTTGGAGATTTATTTAGGCAGTTAGATGAAGCTGAGGGAGATGCTAAAGTAGAAATTCAAAATAAAATAGATAACTTTCAAACACATATTGTTCCAATTATTGCTGATATTGATGCAGGTTTTGGAAATGAAGAAGCCACATATCTTATGGCTAAACAAATGATTGAGGCTGGAGCCTGTTGTATTCAAATTGAAAATCAGGTTTCTGATGAAAAACAATGCGGACATCAAGATGGTAAAGTGACAGTTCCTCATGCAGACTTCTTGGCCAAAATAAATGCAGTACGTTATGCTTTTTTAGAATTGGGGGTCGACGACGGAGTCATAGTGGCAAGAACTGACTCATTGGGAGCTGGTTTAACCAAGCAAATAGCTATTACTCACGAAGTAGGAGATCTTGGAGATCAATATAATTCTTTTCTAGATTTAGAAGTGGTTTCTGAGGATCAAATGAAACACGGTGATGTTCTCATAAATTATCATGGAAGAGTTGTGAGACCTAGAAGGCTTCCAAGCAATCTATATAGATTTATGGAAGGCACTGGTGAGGCGAGATGTATTTTAGATTCAGTTACCAGTCTTCAAAATGGTGCAGATCTTATTTGGATAGAAACAGAAAAACCTCACATTGGTCAGATTGGTGCAATGATGGATGAAATTAGAAAAGTTATTCCAAATGCCAAACTTGTTTATAACAACAGTCCTTCTTTCAATTGGACATTAAATTTCAGACAGCAAGTTTTTGATGCAATGGAGAAGGCTGGAAAAGATACTTCTGATTATGACAGAAATGATCTTATGGATGAAAAGTATGACACAACTGAACTGGGCATAGAGGCTGATGAAAAAATAAGAACATTTCAGGCAGATGCTGCAAAGCAAGCTGGTATTTTCCATCATTTAATCACCCTCCCTACTTACCATACTGCAGCCTTATCCACTGATAATCTTGCAAAAGAATATTTTGGTGATGAGGGTATGCTAGGTTATGTAAAAGGTGTGCAAAGAAAAGAAATACGTGAGGGTATTGCATGCGTCAAACATCAAAATATGGCTGGATCAGATATGGGAGATGATCATAAAGAATATTTTGCTGGAGAGGCAGCTCTAAAGGCTTCAGGTGAAGATAATACTATGAATCAGTTCTAATTAACTTTCATAAAAAAAGGGAGCTTTGGCTCCCTTTTTTATTGTTCTATACATTTTGATGGATTTCCGCCACACAGTTCACATTCGCGACCTGGCTCTAAATTAGATAGTCCTCCGCATGACCCGGCTATAGGCTTTTTACCGAAAAATAAACCTACAGACATAAGAGCTATTATCAGTAGAAGAACTATGAAAATTAAGAAAGTTTCAAACATTTTTACATTTTAACCTTTTGTAGCTCTTTAGAAAATAATAAATTAGGTTTGCCGTCTTGCTCATAAATAAATAAAGCCTTAATCTCATATTCATTGGCATAATCCATAGCAACCTGTAATTCCATTACGTTCAATGTAGTGGCTAAAGCATCCGCGATCATGGCGTTATCGGAAATTACCGAAACAGATTTCCTGGATAAATTGTTGGGTAAACCTACTATAGGATTTATTGTATGGCTGTATTCTTCCTCATTGAAAATTCTTATATTCCTATAATCGCCTGAAGTAGCCATGGCAAAGGAGTCATGATTACTAGAAATAAATGAATGAACAATTTTGTCAGGTTTTGAAGGGCTCACAACACCTATTTTCCATGGTGTCTTGCCAATTTTATGCTTGGTAGTCCTAATTTCTCCTCCAAGTTCAACAAATAGATTATCAATGTTCAATTCACTAGAAAGATGTTTATATACCTTATCAATCGCAAAACCCTTAGCAATAGATGAAAAGTCTAATGCAACATCTCTTTTTCTTTTGACGGCTGATGCATCTTCATTTATCTCTATAGAATCACAACCAACTTGAGTTTTGAGATATTGAATATCTTTCGGAGGTGGTTTTTGATTCTTATCAAGAGGTCCAAAACCCCAAGAATCTACCAATTTACCTATTGAAACATCATATAGGCCTTTAGATTTAATGCATGTATCAACTGCATATCTTAGGACTTCAATGAAGTCTTGAGAAACTTCTACCCACTCATTTATATCAGAATAATTTACTTTGTTTATCAATGAATCATTTAGATAAGTTGACATTGATAAATTTACTGAATTAAAAGAATCATATATTGATTCCTCTAAATTATCATATTCAGAAAAGACAATCACATTATAGGTAGTCCCCATAATACTGCCTTCGATTCTTTGTGGTTCATCATCATCTAAAAATAGACTTAGAACTAAAACTGATATTAAGATTAATAAAATCAGTATTGGAAAAGTTTTTTGGATCAAACTTTAACTGCCAAAATCATCAAATTTTATTGCTTCAGGCTCTACTCCAAGACTATCTAACATATCAAAACATGCAGCCATCATTGGAGGTGGACCACACATATAATATTCACAATCTTCTGGAGCAGGATGATCTTTTAGATATTGATCGTGGATGACTTGGTGGATGAAGCCTGTATGCCCTTCCCAATTGTCTTCAGGTAAAGGATCAGATAAGGCTACATGCCATTCAAAATTATCATGCTCTTCAGCTAATTTGTCATATTCATCTGTGTAAAACATTTCTGTTAAGCTTCTAGCTCCGTAAAAGAAAGTGATTTTTCGTTTAGAGTTTAATCTCAGTAATTGATCAAAAATATGAGACCTCATTGGCGCCATACCTGCACCGCCACCAATGAAAACCATCTCTGCATCAGTCTCTTCAGCAAAAAATTCTCCAAAAGGTCCGAATATAGTGAGAGTATCACCTTCTTTTAAATTAAAAATATATGAACTCATTTCACCTGCAGGAAAATCTGTTCCAGGAGGGGGTGAAGCAATTCTGATATTGAATTTCATTATTCCTTTTTCATTTGGATAATTAGCCATAGAGTAAGCTCTAATAACTGGTTCAAGTGTCTTAGAGGAGTTCTCCCAAACACCGAATCTATCCCAATCTCCGTGATATTCTTCCTCAATATCAAAAGACTTATAATCCAATTCATACGGTGGAATTTCCATTTGAACATAGCCGCCAGCTTTAAAAGCAACTTCTTCTCCTTCAGGTAATTTGAGGACAAGTTCTTTAATAAAAGTCGCTACATTTTTATTTGAAATAACTTCACATTCCCATTTCCTAGCACCAAAGACTTCATCTGGTACTACTATTTCCATGTCATCTTTGACAGGAACTTGGCAAGATAGTCTCCAACCTTCCTTTTTTTCTTTATTAGTAAAATGAGATTCTTCAGTTGGAAGAATAGATCCTCCACCACTTAAAACCTTGCATTTACATTGAGCACAAGTTCCACCTCCACCACAGGCAGATGATAAGAATAAATTCTGCGCAGCCAAAGTTTGTAGTAATTTTCCTCCAGCCTCTACATCAATAGATTTAGCAGCATCGTTCATGGATATACTGATATTACCTGAAGAAACTAAAAGCTTCCTTGCACCAAGAATTATAAAAACCATCAAATTGACTGCAATTGTGAAAACTAGAACGCCTAGCACGATTTCATTTTGAATAAAGTTCATTTTATAAAGATATTCCTCCGAATGATAAAAAACCAAAACACATTAATCCTACTGTTATGAAAGTTATACCTAACCCTTGAAGACCTTCAGGTATATCGGCATATTTTAACCTCTCTGTTATCCCTGCTAAAGCCACAATAGCAAGAGCCCAACCAGTTCCTGCACCAAGTCCATAAACTATGCTTTCAGTAAATTCTAGGTTTCTTTCAATAGAAAAAAGTACTCCGCCTAGAATTGCACAGTTAACTGTAATCAATGGCAAGAATACACCGAGTGCATTATAAAGAGCTGGTATATAACGATCTAAAAACATTTCTAGTATTTGTACTAAAGCCGCAATAATTCCTATGTAACATATCAGTCCAACGAAATGTAAATCTGAACCGGGAAAGAGTGCATCTGCTTTTAAGAAATAATTAAAAATTAAATTATTTATTGGCACTGCAAGTCCTAGTACAACAATAACAGCAATTCCCAAACCAATCGCAGGTTGGATTCTTTTGGAAATGGCAAGGAAAGTACACATGCCAAGAAAAAAGTTGATTGCTATATTCTCAATGAAAACAGCTTTAATAAAAATACTAAGATATGCTTCTAGCATTAAGCTGCTCCCTTTTCACCTTCAAGACTATTTTTAGATATCTTAAATTCTGGCTCTTCTATTTGTTCAGTTTTCCATTGTCTGAGTGCCCATATAGTAAACCCTATGATGAAAAAAGAGCTTGCTGGAGTTAAGAAAAAGTTATTTGCAAGATACCATCCACCATTAGTGGTCAGAGGCATTATTTCGATTCCATAGAATGTTCCAGCACCTACGAATTCTCTTATGATAGCAATAACAATTAAGATAACACTATAACCAAGTCCATTACCAAAACCATCAATTGCACTCATCAATGGTCCATTCTTCATAGCAAAGGCTTCTGCCCTACCCATAACTATACAATTAGTAACGATTAAACCGACAAATACTGACAATGTCTTACTGCTCTCATAATCGAAAGCTTGAAGGACTTCGTCTACAAGCATGACGAGTGTGGCTATTATAGATATCTGTACAATGATTCTAATATTTGTTGGGATATGATTTCTTATTAGAGATACAGAAAGGTTAGATAAGGTTACAACAGTTGTTAGAGCAACACACATTATTAATGTGATATAAAGGTTACCCGTTACAGCAAGAGCAGAACAAATGCCTAAGATTTGCAATGCAATAGGATTGTCATTAAAGATAGGATTGAGTAAAACTTCTTTCGCTTTAGACATCTTTTACCTCACTCTGTTTAAGTCGGTCTATTAAAGGCCCGTAACCCATGTCACCAAGCCAAAAAGAAAGTAAATTTGTAACTCCGTTACTTGTAATGGTTGCACCAGATAAGCCATCTACTTGATATTTTGCAAGAGTACTGTTTTTATCAACAGAACCTTTAATTACAGAAATAAGGATATCTCCAGAATCAGAATAAACTTCTTTTCCCTTCCATATAGATTTCCACTTAGGATTATCTATCTCACCTCCAAGACCAGGTGTTTCTTTGTGATCAAAGAACTCTAATCCAATAATTGTTTTAAGGTCTGGTTCAAGAGCCAGATAACCCTTCATTGTTCCCCATAATCCATAGCCTCTTACAGGCAAAATAACTGCATTTAATGAATCAACATCATAATGAAGATAAACTGTTTGGAAATTTTCACGTCTTTTTAGGAGTGCAATATCATTGTCAGAGGTCAGTTCAATAGAAGTAGCTGGATTTCTAGAAAAGGCGCTTTCTTCATATTCAGTTAAACTAATTTCAGAATCAAACTCACCTGTTTCTAAATTAACTATTCGTGCGTCTATAGACTGAAAGAGTTCTGTTACATCAGTATCATCGTCAAGCAAACCAGCGGCAGAAAGTATCTTACTTTGTTTATCGAGCGTCTTGTTGGCCTCTTGAAGGTCTCTAAGTTCAACGGCTGAAAAAGATATTAAAGCAGAGCAAACGAGGCATAGCGAGACAGCTACAATAAGAGTTTTTCTGATTGTATCGTTATTGTTCATTAGCTTACCCTCCTCAATCTATGTTTGATATTTCTCTCTTGAACAAAATGATCAATAAGTGGAGCAAATAAATTTGCAAATAAAATAGCCAGCATCATCCCCTCAGGATAAGCCGGATTTACCACTCTTATCAACACCACCATTACTCCAATTAGAATTCCGTAATACCATCTACCTAAATTTGTATGAGAACCAGAAACTGGTTCGACTGCCATAAATGTAAGACCGAAAGCAAAACCTCCAATTACCAAGTGCCAGTGAAATGGCAACGAAAACATTGGATTAGTGTCTGAACCTATAAGATTAAATAATTCTGATGTTAAGAATGTTCCTAATAAGACTCCAGCAATTATTCGCCATGAAGCAATTCTTGTATAGAGTAGAATTATTAAACCTAAAAGAATAAACAAAGTCGAAGTTTCACCTATTGAGCCTGGTATTGAACCTAAAAATGCATCACCCCATGAATATTGAGCCTGTATTCCATTAAGACCTTCTTGAGCCCCTATTCCTAATATTGTTGGTGAGCTGTAACCATCGACTGCAACCCAAACAGAATCACCAGACCAATCTACCGGATAAGCAAAATAAAGAAATGCTCTTCCAGCTAAAGCAGGATTTAAAAAGTTTTTTCCTGTGCCTCCAAATATTTCTTTGGCAACAACAATACCGAAACTTATTCCTACTGCTACTTGCCACAATGGAGCATCGGGAGGACAACATAATGCAAATAAAACAGTTGTTACGAAAGCACCTTCATTGATTTCATGCCCTCTGACAATAGCAAATACTACTTCCCATGCTATTCCTACTATAAAAGTAACAAGGTATATAGGTATGAAATAACATGCTCCAAACCAAATACAATCCATAATACTTTTTGGATCATAATTACAAAATAAATCTATAAATAAGAAATGCCAATCATCTTTAATAATAGTTCCTAATTCTTCAAAAGCAGCTAGTGACTGATATCCCAAGTTATACATACCATAGAACATGGCAGGAAATGTAGCCATCCAAACCACAACCATAACTTTTTGAAGATCTACACTATCTCTTACATGAACAGAACCAAAAGTTCTTTTATCAGAAGAATAAAAAAGATTCTCAACAACATCGTATATGGGGAAGTATTTTTCCAAAGAGCCGCCGCTGGTGAAACTAGGCTTTAGACCGTCTAGAAATTTTCTTAACGGTTTCATCTATCCTTCAACCTCAATTTTAGTAAGTCCAGCTCTTAATAGAGATCCAAAATCATATTTTCCCGGGCAGATATAACTACATAAAGAAAGATCTTCCTCATCTAACTCTAATCCGCCTAAAGCTTGCAGTTTTTCTGTATCTAACAGAACAATGTTTCTAAGGAGCATTATTGGTAGCATGTTGAATGGTAAAACTTCTTCGTACGAGCCAATCGGCACTATTGGGCGGTCTGAACCATTCATTAAAGCTTTAAATTTAAAAACTTTCTTTGGAAATAAGGAAGAGAGAAATAGTGGCATCTTTGAAAATTTTCTAGGACCGGGAGTGAGCCAGTTCATAAACTCTCTATCTTTAGAATTAGGTTCAGCTATTACTGAAATTTGATTATGGTATCTCCCCAAATAAGCATAGGGACCGATAGCTTCTCTTCCGGATATGACTGATCCTGAAATAATTCTATTTTCTCTCTGTGTCAGTTCTCCTGCAGTTATTTCATCTGTACAGGCTCCAAGTCTTGTTTTGATATAGCTCGGACTATTAACTTGCGGTCCAGCCAAAGTAACTATTCTTTCGTTATTAATGTGACCAGACTTAAATAATCTTCCTATCGCAATAATGTCTTGATAACCGATAGTCCAATTAACATTGGTTAAAGAAGCAGGAGAAATAAAGTGCATATGAGTTCCTACGAGACCAGCAGGATGAGGGCCAGAGAATATATGTCTTTTAAGTTGGTCATCTTCTTGTATTTCAAGTAATGAATTATCAGAAACAGAGATATGAATTGGACACTCAACCAATTGCTTTAGAACCAAAAGTCCAAAGTCAAAATCTTCTTTACTTAAGTTAATAATTATTTCAGGGTTAGGACTTAAAGGTTGTGTGTCAATGGCTGAAATGAATATGTTGGCAGGCAATGATTTTACAGTTGGGACTTTGCTGTAGGGTCTAGTTCTAAAAGATGTCCACATTCCAGACTGTACAAGCTGGTCTCTAATAGAATCTGAAGAACAGTTTGTTAAATTATCGAGTGAAAAATTATCAAATTGAATAGAATCTTCATCTTGAGAAATTTCTATGACAATTGACTGTAAAACCCTCCTTTCTCCGCGGTTTATTGCTTCTACCTTACCTCCTGCTGGAGATGTAACAATGACACCTGGATTTTTTTTATCTTCAAAGAGAGGTTGCCCTATTTTTACGATATCACCTTCATCAACCAACATGGTGGGTTTCATGCCAATATAGTCGCTCCCCAAAATAGCAACAGATCTGCTTTTTTTGGAGTCAACTATATCTTCGGCAGGTGAGCCGTATATGGGTATATCTAAACCTTTCTTTATTCTAATCATTCCCTATTTGATGTATGGGAAAAGTACCCTAGAGCGCGGTGGTATTATAATGATCTGAGGTCTAATTTACTAGGATGTTTCGCTAAAATTTGGATATCTTTGATAAGTTAATCCAACCATCTCTTTTGCCAATCCTAAAAGTTGAGCGGTATATCCATACTCATTGTCATACCAAACGTATAGAACACATTTATCACCATTTACGATGGTCGCTGCTGAATCAATGATGCCTGCATGTCTATCCCCTACGAAATCGGTAGAAACAACTTCTGGAGAATTTGTAAAACCTATTTGTTCTTTTAAATCTGAATGAAAAGCCTGCTGTCTAAGGAAGTTATTGAGCTCTTCTAATGAAATTTCTTTACCTAGTTGAAGATTCATTATTGCGAGAGATACATTTGGAGTAGGAACTCTTACAGCATTTGCTGTCAATTTTCCTATAAGTTCTGGAAGCACCTGACCTACTGCTTTTCCAGCTCCAGTTTCAGTTATCACCATGTTAAGTGCTGCGCTTCTTCCTCTTCGAGCTTTTTTGTGGAAATTATCTATTAGATTCTGATCATTTGTGTAGGAATGTACGCTCTCGATATGCCCTGAGATAATATTAAACTCATCATTTAAGACTTTTAAAGTTGGAACTATAGCATTCGTTGTGCATGAAGCAGCCCCTAAGATTTCATCATTCTCTATGATTTCATTATTGATACCATGAACAATATTTTTTATACCTTCTTTTGCTGGGGCAGTAAGTAGTACCTTAGAAATTCCATTGCAATTTAAATGAGCACTCAAACCCTCTTTTGTTCTCCAGACTCCAGTGTTATCAATCAATAAAGCATTTTTTATACCGTAATCGGTATAGTCAATCTCTGAAGGATCATTTGCATAAATTATTTTTACTTCATTACCATTTATGATTAATTTGTTCTCTTCTTCTATAACACGTATTGTTCCTTTGAAGGGACCATGAACGGAATCAGTTCTCATTAGATTTGCTCTTTTAATGATGTCGTCATCTACAGCTTTTCTAACAACTATTGCTCGCAACCTTAGATTATCTCCTCCACCAGAATCTTGAATTAACATTCTTGTTAATAGTCTTCCTATTCTTCCAAAACCATAAAGGACAACATCCTGCGCCTGTTCGAGTATCGATCCTTTAGTTCCAATTAAGTCATTTACCGATTCTTTTACGAAATCTTCGATAGAGAGATCCTTATCATCAAACAGGTAAGCTGCTGCTATAATTCCTATATCAACTTCAGCCGGTCCTAATTCTAAATCACCAAGTGCTACAATGACTTGATAGGTTTCAAATTCACTCATCTCATTGTTTTCAGTTTCTCTTACAAATCTATGAGCATTCATAATTTCTGAAACTGATAGATTCACCAGTGGCTTTCCATATAAAAGAAGGTGGACATTGTCTCTATAAATTCTTCCAATCATGGGAAGCATCTCTTCTGCTAGTGCTTGTCTATATTGAAAGTCGCCAAAAGGATCTTTTGGAAGCTCAGGACGAGTCCTTTGATCGGGCTGATTTTTTTTCATTTAAAGAGAGGTATATTTTTTGAGGTGGTAATCTGTATTACCAAAAATCGTCCCTACTGTTGTAAGCCTTTTAAAGTAATGCCCCACATTTAACTCATCAGTAACTCCCATACCACCATGAAGTTGTACAGCTTGTTGACCAATAAATTTACCAGCTTTACCGACTTGATATTTTAAGCCTGATATCGCTTTTTTTGCATCAGGAGCTCCCTCCTCATGCTTCATGGTTGCCATGTAGAGGAGAGACTTACATTGTTCATACTCCATGAACATATCAACCATTCTGTGTTGCAAGACTTGGAATTTACCTATTGAAGTACCGAATTGTTCTCTGGTTTTTGTGTATTCTACGGTTGTTTTATAAAGAACCTCCATCGCACCTACGGCCTCTGCTGAAATTGCAAGAATCGATTTATCAATTGCAGAATCTAAAATTTCAAAACCTGAATCTAAACCGCCTATAATATTGTCTCTTGAAACAGAAACATTTTCTAAGGTAAGATCGGATGCTCTTCTTCCATCTACAGTTTTGTAATTTGTTTTCGCCAATCCTTTAGAATCAGAATCTACTATAAATAAAGTAATACCATTTTCGTCTAATTGAGAGCTTGAAGTTCTTGCTGAGACGATGATTTTACTAGCAGAGGGACCGTTCATGACTACTGACTTGTATCCATTCAAAATATAATTTTCACCATCAGATTTAGCTTCTGTGACGACATCTGATAAATTGAATCTGCTTTGCGGTTCTGCATACGCCAGTGCAAGATGCATTTCTCCTGAAATTGCAGGCTCTAGAACGGATGATTTTTGTTCATCAGAACCATGATCATCAATGAGGCTTCCAGCCATGATCATAGTTTCTAAAAATGGCTCTACTACGAGTCCTTTTCCAAAAGCCTCCATAATTAGCATGGATTCAATTGCAGACCCTCCAAAACCTCCACTGTCCTCAGATACACTTATACCTAGCCAACCTAGTTCTGCAAACTTCTGCCAGTTTGATTCACCAAATCCTAGATCAGAATTAGATAAAGATTGTCTCGTTTCCCAGTCGTATTCTTTTTGAACAAACTGATCAACTTGATCTTGAATTAAGGTTTGTTCTTCATTAAAAGTAAAATCCATAGTTATAGCCCCAATATTGCCTTAGAAATAACATTTCGTTGAATCTCATTACTACCGCCATATATAGTTACTTTTCTGTAGTTTAAATAATGAGGCATTACAGGTGCTGCATAGTCCGGCCCAACTGTTTCATTTGTACCAATCTCGTTCTCTAAGTAAAAGGGATGCGCATAGTAAGCTAACATTTCTACGAAAAGCTCTGAAATAGTTTGTTGTAATTCAGTTCCTTTAATTTTTAATATAGAAGATTCTGCACCAGGAGAGCCACCTTGAGACATTGCTGCAAGTGTTCGTAGCTCGGTGAACTCGGTAGCTGTAAGTTCAATTTCTGTTTCTTCAATTTTATTTCTAAACTGAACATCTTCAAGCAATGTTCCTTCACCTAGAGGTATATCTGATGATAGATCCTTAAGTCTAGATAGTTCTCTTTTTAAGGCTGCAATACCGGCTATTCCACTTCTTTCGTGAGCTAGTAGAAATTTTGCTATATTCCATCCTTGGCCTTGCTCACCTACTAGATTTTCAGCAGGCACCTCAACATTATCGAAATAAACCATATTCACTTCATGCGAACCATCGATGGTTATTATTGGTTTTACCTCTATTCCAGGTGTTTTCATGTCAATGAGTAGGAAACTTATTCCTTCTTGCTTGATGTCAGTAGTTTCAGTTCGCACGAGGCAAAAAATCCAATCAGCATGTTGAGCCAATGTTGTCCAAGTTTTAGCTCCGTTAACAATATACTTATCTCCTTTCAATTCTGCCTTAGTTTTTAGAGAAGCGAGATCTGATCCTGAACCTGGTTCAGAATAGCCTTGGCACCACCATACTTCACTATTTAATATGGAAGGTAGAAACTTTTCTTTCTGTTCATCGGTGCCGAATGTATAAACAACAGGCGCGCACATCCCGACACCAAATGGAATAGTTGTTGGAGTATTTGCCTTTGCTAACTCTTCTTGAAGAATATATTTCTGAGTGACAGAAAGTTCTTCCTGATTCGTATATTCAGTTGGCCAATTTATGGCAAACCAACCTTTTTTGTTTAAAATTTGCTGCCATCTGACAATTTCATCTTTTTCCAGAGGAATCCTTTTATCTTGTTTCTCTTTGATATCATCCGGATATTCAGTCTCTAAAAAATTAACAACTTCTTCTCTAAAAGTAACATCTGCTTCTGAAAATTTTAAGTCCATTTTGTTCCTACGTAATAAAAAAAAAATAATTATACACTTCCATATATAATTTGCTTTTTTTTTAGGAAAAAACCAGTAAATAAGTGGTAGAAAAGATCACATCATCCTCGGATATTTTAAATCTGGGATTAGACCTGTCTAAAAAAAATTTAGTCATAACTAAAGATTCTCAATCCGCAGTTCAATTTGCCAATTTCTTAAATCAACCCAATGCTCTTATTCTAGACAACTCTGAATTACTTCCTTACGACTTCTTCTCTATGGCACCTATAACAAGAGCAAGAAGAATATCGACTTTATCTGCTTATTTAAAAGAAAAAGAAATAACATTAATATCTTCAATAGCTACATTATTGTCACCGGTACCCAAACCAATTCATATCTCTCCTCTAAATAATTTGTCAGTCGGAGATCCTTTTGATCCGGAATCAGTAATAAACGAATTAATCCTAAACGGATACACAAGAGAAGATTTTGTATCATTGCCCGGACACTATGCTTTAAGAGGGTCTGTTATGGATATATTTCTTACTAGCGGGACAGAGCCTATTAGAATTGAATTCTTTAATAGTCAAATTGAAAGTCTAAGAATATTTAATCCTGAATCGCAAATTACTCACGAGAAAATTAATCATATTAATTTCTTACCCTCATATGAATATCCATTGAATAGAAATTCTGCTGAAATTTTTAAAAAAGAATGGAGAAATAGGTTTGAGCTCTTTGAAGAAGATTCAGAGTTATTTAGAAGAATAATGAACTTGAAACATCCAGAAGGAGCAGAAATTTACTTTCCTCTATTTTACGGTACAAAATCTGACTTCATTCCGTTTCTGCGATATGCCGATCAAATTTATATACAAGATAATGTAAACAAAAAAGCTTATGACTTTGAAGAACTTGTAAATCAGAGATATGAAGAATACAGATATGATCAAAAGCGACCACTACTTGCTCCTGAAGATTTATTTTTGAGTATGAATGAATTAAGTGAAAATATAAAAGATAGCCTCACTTTTGATATAGAGACAGATTATTCAGAGATAATTGAAAATGATGTTCCTCAAAATGAGAGAAAAGAAAAGGCTGATATTTCTTCTTCGAAAATGCCTAATAAAGGTGATCTTGTTGTTCATCTGACACACGGTATTGGTAAATTTCTGGGACTTAAGCAATTGAAAACTTTTGTTGGTGTAAGTGATTGCTTAGAAATCCTTTATAAAGACGAAAGTAAAGTCTTTGTTCCTATAGAACATATGAATTTGATTTCGAAATACTTTGGTCCAGTTGATAGAGATATTGACTCACTTAATTCAAAAAAATGGCAAAAAAGAAAAGATAAAGCTCTCAAGCAAACTTTTGATACTGCAGCAGAATTACTTGAAGTCCAGGCCAAAAGGTATGGAACAAATGGATACTCATTTGATTTATATGAAAATGAATACCTTAATTTCATTAAAAAGTTTCCTTACGAAGAAACTTATGATCAAAAAAGAACTATCGATGAAGTGTTGAACGATATGCATTCCTCAAGACCGATGGATAGATTAATTTGTGGAGAAGTAGGATTTGGAAAAACTGAAGTAGCAATGAGGGCAGCATTTATATCTGCACTAAATAGTAAACAAACTTGTATATTGGTTCCGACAACATTACTGACATCTCAACATCTTGATAGCTTCGAGCAGAGATTCAAAGATACGGGTGTTAATATAGCCTCGTTATCTAGGAATATAACTCCAAAAGAGAAAGATAAGTTAGTTGATAGTCTAGCTTCAGGTGAGATTGATATCGTAATTGGAACTCACGCACTGATCCAGGGAAATATAAGGTTCAAGGATCTTGGGCTATTGATAATCGATGAAGAGCATCGATTTGGAGTTCGTCAAAAGGAAAAGATCAAATCGCTCAAGGAGGAATTAGATATTTTGAGCTTATCAGCTACGCCTATTCCAAGATCATTGAATTTTGCCCTCACAGAACTTAAAGATCTATCAATTATTGCAACAGCGCCAGATGATCGCTTACCGGTGAAGACTTTTACTTATGGTTTCAATGAAAATTTAATCTATGAAGCTATCCAAAGAGAGAATCTACGTGGTGGTCAAGTCTATTACCTTTGTAATGATCTCTCATTAATAAAGGACAGAAGATTGAGACTTAAAGAGAAGTTTAATGATCTTGTTATCGAAGTTGTTCACGGCCAATTAAAAGCAAATATCATAGAGGAAATTATGTTGAAATTTAATGCAGGTGAAATAGATATACTTGTGTGCTCTACTATTATAGAGAGTGGTATTGATGTCTCAAATGCGAATACATTGATTGTGGAAGATGCTGATAAATTTGGCCTATCTCAGCTTCATCAACTTAGAGGCCGTGTTGGAAGAGCGGAGAGACAAGCTTATGCATACTTTTTAAGGTCTAGAAATATCATAAATAAGAAGAATGCCGATAAAAGATTCGATGCCCTGATGAGCGCAGACTCTTTGTCAGCAGGATTCCTGCTTGCCCTAAAAGACCTTGAAATAAGAGGAGCAGGAGAAATCCTTGGATCAAATCAAAGCGGAGTTTTTGAATCCATAGGTCTTGAGTTATATACGAGGATGATAAAGAAAGCGTCAGAATTCATTAGGAACGGAGACCTGGATTTTCAATCACTGGATGAATTGCCAGAGATTAATCTAAATAACAATTGTTTCATTCCTGAAAATTACCTACCAGATATAAATGTAAGACTATTAATGTACAACAAGATTTCTTTAGCTGAATCTTCTTTTGATTTAAAGAACATACAAATAGAGATGATCAATAGATTTGGATTATTACCGGAAGAGTTAAAAAACTTTTTCTTACAAGCTGAATTAAGAATAATTGCCGAAGAATACTCAATTAAAAAGATAAACTTCCTAGATAATAAAATAAATATTTATTTCAAGAATAAAGATCTTGATACTTCTTTTTTTAATGACGATACTTTAGAAGAGAAAATAAAAATGACTTCGGATGTAATTAAGACAATTTGCGCAAATGCACCTTAAGCTAGCGATTATATTTCTATTTACTTCACATAACCTTTATTCAGTTGATTTCAATGAATATCTAGAAAAGTATCTTGTCGATAAGCAGAAACATGATCGTGTTAAGGTTGACCTTTTCATCATACAAAATTTGTCAATCGAAGATGAAGATCTTGAGGAAAAGTGGAATGACTTAGACGAACTTGAGCTTTCGAATCATCTCATCAACATCAAAAACGAACCTACGACGTTTGTAACCTTTCCTGAAGGAAAATTCTCAGATGAGATAACTTTGCCACCTTTAAAAATTAAAGTACAACCCGAACAACAGAGTCTTAGTGATGAAGTTGCACAGGTTACGAAACCTGATCCATTTTTATATGAAAAAATTCCATTTCAAAAAGAAATGTTAGAAATTGAGAACAATTTAAATAGAAGCAGAGACTATAGAGTCATTTACTATAACTCATGGTACCAACCTGTTTTTAAAGAGAATGAAACCATACCAATATTTATAGATGCTCAAAAAAAAGACAAAAAGGTACATGGTCAAATAAAGATTTACAAAGAAAGATTTATTCACCTTGTCTCAAAATTAAGATTCTCTCAGAAAACTGAAGAAATTGACAATTCATCAAGAACTCAAGAAATTAAAACATTTCAAACACTTATTGAAGATAAGAATGAGACAGAAAATAAAGGCTTTCTGAATGATAGTTATTGGGTAGAAACCATCTTTAATTCTGTAAAAGTTAATCTGAAGTATATTGGGGATTTTGTTAATTCAGATAATGAAATTAACTCTGAAGAAATAATAAATCTCCCTAGATTTAAATTTGTAGATTTGTATGAAATTGATAAGGATGTGAAGCTTGAAGTTGATGAATTAAACTTCATAGATCACCCCTACTTCTCAATTTTAATTAAAGTTACCGAACAAACTAAATAAATTCAGATTTTTTAACTAGATTCTTTTCTAAGCTTTGAAGGATTTCTTTCTTTTCACCAGTTGCGTCAATTAGCATAGAACGTGTCTTATCCAATGCTTTTTCAAGTGACAACCAAGGGCCTTTATCATAAAGCCTTTGGTTTACAAAATTCCTATATCTTTCCAAGGTATCGGGCATTACAGAGTCAGGCTGATTAACACAAACTAGTCTCTCAGCTAATTCTTTGTAACGTGAATCCTCAAAACCATCTAAAACTTTGGAGCGCTCTTCCCAGGGAAGGGTATGGAATCTTTCCATCCATAAATCGTCAGCATCAGAAGGAAAACCTGAATAAACAGTCTGTTCTAGATGTTTGGGTGGAGGATAGTTAATTTGGTTACTTGCCAAAAGTTCACTCACTCTGGTTTGCAATTTAATATTTTCCTTAATCTTTCTTGCCCTCTCAATAAGTTGGTCATGTGATATGTCTAAATGATTATCAATATTAGGGATATGATCTGATGGCATAACAGGTAGACTCTTATTGATTCTCACTTTCCTAATGGCTGTTCCGCTATTTCCTATCTGCTCGAGTAATTCACTATCAGTTAAATCATTAAGTTGATCGGGATCGAAATATAAATCTGCAACAGCAACTTCATTATTCATTTTAGGGTTCTGACCGCAGAACGTAACAGGATAAGTAAATTTCTTTCTACGTATTACTTCCCCTATCATGGCAAATGGTTCTGTTTGTAGAATTTCTAAATTACCTATCTTTGTCGATCCTTTTAATGAAGCCTGCCAGACAGGTTTAGCCTTTTTCAAAATTAACTTAGCGAGTTCATGCATTTGAACGCAATCAGCCAAGGCATCATGAGCATTTTCAATTTCTATAGAGTTGGCATCGGACCAATCTGTTAATTTCATGCTCACATCTCCTTCTTCGAAGATTGGGAGAGTGAGGCTATCAGGAAAAAAGTTAGCAACTAGCTGCAGTGTACTAAGCATATCTAGGCGAGACGCACCAAGAGTATTCGTAATGTATAAAGGAAGTAAGTTCCAAAAGAATTGACGTCGGAAAAGTTCTTCATCAAAACGATGGCCATTATAGGTAATGTATACCGGGTTTCTTCCCTTCGACCAATCTAACCAAGTTGATCTCAGAAGTTTCATCATGTCATAGTGAGACATAGACTCGTCTTTTAAGGATTCAACCTTCTTATGAACTAAATAGGCTTCGGGAGTTGGGACAATCCACGGTAATACCTTACATCCTATATCTTGAGAATTTTCTTGATGAAGAGATTCGTCTGTAAGAATTGATCCAATTTGAATGATTTGAGAGAAGTTAATATCGAGCCCTGTTGTCTCAGTATCTGTAAATATGTAACATTTATCTGCATTTAATTGAGACATATACTATTTATAATAAGCATTTTCTCTGTAGCTGTGGTCAGTAACATCTTTTACGCCCTTTAAGCCTTCAACTTGTTCTAATAAAGTTTTTTCAACACCATCTTTCAAAGTAAGATCTACCATTCCGCATCCTTGACATCCTCCTCCAAATTGAAGAACTGCTGTTGCATCATCTATAACTTCAATCAAAGAAACTTCTCCTCCATGAGCTGCCAACCCCGGGTTAACCTCTGAGTAAAGAACATAGTTTATTTTGTCTTCTATAGAAGCATCTTTACCTAGCTGAGGTAATTTTGCATTTGGAGCTTTGATGGTAAGTGTTCCACCAAACTTATCAGGTGAATAATCAACCTCAGCGTCTTTCAAAAAATCAATGGATTTTTCTTCAAGATACAGATCAAACTTGAATTCATTGATAATTCTATAATCTGAGAAATCCTCGTCTTTCTTTGCATAAGCAATACAAGTCTCCGCTCTAGGTGTTCCAGGTTCAGAAACGAATATTTTTATTCCGCAAGTGTCCTCATCTTGGTTAGACAGAAGATCATTCAGATAATCTTGCGCTGAAGGTGTGATAGTCATCTCTTTCATAGTGTCATTCTATCAAATATATCGACTGTTATAATATCAATAGATCTGAACATAAACCAAAGATTCATAGCTAAAATTTTGTCAATCATACAAAGAGAAGATTACCTCGAACTTTTTGAAGAAAAGAAAAGCTCGTTTATTCGTGAATTTACTGAAGAAACTCCAATAGACTTCTTTAAATCTCCTGATAAAGCTTATAGATATAGAGCTGAGTTCGGTCTTTTGAAAGAGAAAGATGAATATTTCTACTCAATGACAAAGGATGCAAAAAAAGTAGCTATAAGCTCTTTTCCTATTAGCAGTCAAAAGATTCAAAATATCATGCCGCTTTTATTAATAAAGATTCAAAGTAATCCAATAATTTCCCATAAACTTTTTCAAATAGAGTTTCAATCCTCAAGAAATGATGAGGCTATGGTTAGTTTAATTTATCACAAGGAATTGAGAGATGAGTGGTCAGAAATGGCATCAAATATATCCAATGAATTAGACATATCAATTATTGGAAGAAGTAAAAATAGAAAAATAATCATTGGAAATAATTACGTTACCGAGACCTATCAATACCAAGATAAAAAGTTTTCAATCAAGCTCTACGAACAGTGTTTTAGTCAAACAAATCCTTATATTTGTGACTCCATGCTAAGTTGGGTTATTGATAACATTCAACCAGTTGAGAATGACCTAATGGAACTTCATTGCGGTCTTGGAACTTTTACGATTCCCTTAAGTAGCTACTTTAACAAAGTTTTAGCTACTGAGAATAGTCGACCCAGTATTCAAGCATTACAAGAAAATATTAGGTCGAATAATATTAAAAATGTCTATACCGGAAGATTATCAGGCAAAGAAACCTTAGAAGCATTTAGGGGAGTACGGACATTTAGAAGATTGAAAGATATTGATTTAGAGCAATTTAAAATAGATTCAATTTTTTTAGATCCGCCGAGGGAAGGACTTGATTCTTCTACACTCGAAAACATCGTAGGAATCAAAAATATTATTTATATTTCGTGCGGCTTTGACTCATTCAAGAGAGATTTACAAGCTTTAAAATCTACACACGATATATCGAAACTAGCAATGTTTGACCAATTTCCCTATACGGAGCATATTGAGTCTGGAGCAATTCTTAGAAAAAAATACTAGTTTGCTTTTTATAGTTTTGCTTCTAATTCGGGTAACGCTTCGAAGAGGTCAGCAACTAATCCATAATCTGCAACTGAGAAGATTGGTGCTTCCTCGTCTTTGTTGATTGCGACTATTACTTTACTATCCTTCATTCCAGCTAAATGCTGTATTGCACCGGATATCCCAACAGCTATGTACAAGTCAGGAGCTACAATCTTCCCTGTTTGTCCAACTTGCATATCATTTGGAACGAATCCTGAATCTACAGCAGCTCTAGAAGCTCCAATTGCTGCTCCTAACTTGTCCGCTATTCCATTTAGTAAACTAAAATTGTCTCCATTTTGCATACCTCTTCCACCTGATATAACAACTTCTGCTGCAGTAAGTTCAGGTCTATCGGATTCAGCGATCTCTTCCTTAATAAAAGAAGAAACTCCTGCATTTGTATCGTTTTCGATTGAGTTTACAGATGCACTTCCTCCAGTGGATTCACAAGCATCAAATCCAGTAGTTCTGACCGTAATAGCTTTAATAGAATCAGTACTTTGCACAGTTGCTATGCAATTACCTGCATAAATTGGTCGTTCAAACGTATCATCTGAAATGACAGCGCTTATGTCAGATATTTGAGAGACATCTAACTTGGCAGCTACTCTAGGCATGAAATTCTTACCATTTGTGGTAGCTGGAGCCATGATGTGTGAATAACCATCAGATAACTCAACTATTAAATTTCCTAAGTTCTCAGCAAGAGAATTTTTATATGTCTCTTTATTTGCTAGAAGTACATTATTTATACCAGGAATCTGAGAAGCTGAATCGGCAACAGATTCGCAATCCATACCTGCAACAAGGATATCTATGTCACCTCCAATCTCCTTTGCTGCAGCAACAGTATTAAGTGTTGCTCCCTTTAATTCTGAATTATCGTGTTCTGCTATAACTAATATACTCATGTAATCACCTTTGCTTCGTTTTTTAATTTATCAACTAGTTGTTCAATATCCTCTACCATTATTCCAGCTGCCCTCTCTGGAGGGGGAGTAACTTTCAAAGTATTTTGCCTTGGAGATAAATCAAGACCTAAATCTGATGAAGATAATGTTTCTAATGGTTTCTTCTTCGCTTTCATAATGTTGGGTAAAGAAGCGTATCTAGGTTCATTTAGTCTGAGATCAGTTGTAATTATTGCTGGCATGGTTAATGAAAGTGTTTGCAAACCTCCATCTATTTCTCGTGTAACCTGAACAACTCCGTCTTGTATATCAACCTCTGAAGCGAAGGTTCCTTGGGGGAGATCTAACATTGCTGCCAACATCTGTCCCGTTTGGTTCGCATCACCATCTATTGCTTGTTTTCCGAGAATTATAAGATCTGGACTTTCTTTAGAAACAACTTCTTTAAGTGCTTTAGCTACCCCTAATGGCTCAACAGACTCATCTGTTTCTACTAAAATAGCTCTATCTGCACCAAGGGCCAAACATGTTCTTAATTGCTCTTGAGATGAAGCATCTCCAACAGATACAGCGATTACCTCTTCTGCATTACCGGCTTCTTTAATTCTCACAGCTTCTTCAATGGCAATTTCACAAAATGGGTTTATAGCCATTTTGGCATTACTCAAATCAGGTCCACTTTCATCAGATTTAGCTCTTACTTTAACGTTATAATCAACAACTCTCTTTACAGGTACAAGAACCTTCATACTATTTTCCTTATATGGTAAAATTAACAGTGCGTATTCTATAACTGCTGCCCGCCTCAATACAATAAATAAAAGTATGGAAAATATCGAAAGAGAATCAATGGAGTATGATGTAGTCATAGTTGGTGCTGGGCCGGCTGGATTATCAACTGCAATTAAACTAAAGCAACAAGCAATCGAAGCTTCAAAAGAGATGTCGATATGTGTTGTTGAAAAAGGTTCTGAAGTTGGAGCCCATATACTATCTGGTAATGTCTTTGATCCGAAGGCATTAGATGAACTTATACCTGACTGGAAAGAACTTGGCGCGCCACTTAATACTCCTGTTAAAAAAGATTCAGTTAGATATTTATTGAATGAAAAGTCTAACTTTTCAATCCCTACTCTATTTGCAACCACCTTTAAGAATCATGGAAACTACATTATGAGCCTAGGCAACTTTTGTAGATGGATGGCGGAGTATGCCGAGGGACTAGAAATTGATATCTTCCCTGGATTCACAGCCTCTGAATTAATAATTAGCAATGGAGTTGTTGTAGGAATTGCTACTGGTGATATGGGAGTTGATGTTAATGGAGAAAAGAAAGACTCCTATGAGCCCGGCATAAATCTTATGGCTAAATACACGATCCTTTCTGAAGGATGTCGAGGTCATCTTGGAAAACAAGCTATTAGTTTGTTCAATCTCAATGAAGATAGAGATCCACAGCACTACGGCATAGGTTTCAAAGAAGTTTGGGATCTAGACCCTTCTGTCCATGAAGAAGGATTAGTTGTACATACGATGGGATGGCCTGCAGCGAAGGGAGTGTTGTCAGGATCATACCTTTATCACGGAGAAAATAACCAAGCATTTTTGGGTTACATAGTCCCTCTTGACTATGACAATCCTCATATAAGCCCTTTTGATGAGTTTCAACAATGGAAACATCAAGCATCTATTCAAAAATATTTAGAAGGTGGAACAAGAACTGCATATGGAGCAAGGGCTCTCATAAAAGGTGGTCACCAGTCTATTCCAAAAATGCATTTTCCAGGTGGTATGCTAGTAGGAGATGATGCAGGTACGATGAATTTCCCAAGAATAAAGGGTACACACACTGCAATGAAGTCTGGGATGATTGCTGCTGAAAGCCTTTTTGAAGAATTCTACAAAGATAATCCTATGACTGACCTAAATACAGTAACAGCTAACTTTAAATCCTCGTGGTTAGAAACCGAACTGCATAAAGCCAGAAACTTTTTACCTTTTATACATAAGTATGGAACTCTACTCGGTGTAGCTCTTGCTGGAATTGACCAATTAATATTTAGAGGAAAGCTGCCATTTACATTACATCATGATCAACCTGATCATGAATGTTTAAAAGAGGCTTCAGAAATGCCACGTATTGATTATCCTAAACCGGATGGTGTTATAAGTTTCGACAAGCTTTCCTCAGTATTTCTTTCTAATACGAATCATGAAGAAGATCAACCATGTCACCTTGTTCTTAAAGATCCTTCTATACCATTGAGTGTAAACTTACCTAAATATGATGAACCTGCACAGAGATACTGTCCTGCCGGTGTTTATGAAATAGTTGAGAAAGAAGGACAAAAGCAGTTTCAAATTAATGCTCAAAATTGCGTACACTGTAAAACTTGTGACATAAAAGACCCCTCCCAAAACATAAATTGGATAACTCCAGAGGGAGCTGGCGGTCCAAACTACCCAAATATGTAACAAAATCAATTGTTTATATATTAAAAAAAATATTTAACTTTTTTTGCATTTTTTTTAAAAAAAGGGTTGCAAAATAAAATAAAATCTATAATATACATTGTTACCTATCAGACCGACTTGGAAACAACTCGAGACGAAGAAAAGGGGGAAAGATAGGTTAGAGAACGGAAGGTGAAAGCTCTAAAAAACAGCTAGCAAAAAAAGTTTTTTAGACCACCAAGGTTGGAAGAGAAACCAACCAAGGAGCTAAACAGAATCTCGGTTTAGACACTTTCGAACTCGAACTAAAGACAGAGCATCAGCTCTGTTTTTTTTTGGCTAATTCAGTCTGAAGAAGTTACCTGAACTGTAAACACCATAAGACCCATTAACCTCTTCTGCCATGTCTATCAACTTGTAATATACGTTTCGGGATATCAGTCCCTCTAAATTTTTTCTGACTAGAGCGTATGGTGATGGTTCATCATTAATGCCTAATGTATCCACTCTAATGGGATGGTCACTATTTACTTCAAATATTTCATCCGTATTAGTTCGAAAAGTTATTATCTGCGCATTGCCTTCACCTGAGAATTCAAAATCTACTATGGTGAATGGTTTATCTTCAACCTCAATCTTTATTTTTTCTACCGGTGTTACTAGAAAATATTCTTCACCATCTAACCTTAATACTCTGCTGAATAATTTCACCATTCGTTCTCTGCTTATCACCGAGTCCATAAAGTACCATTTTCCATTCCGATCAATCTTCATATGAACATTTTCACATAATGGAGGATCCCAACTTTCTACTGGAGGGAATGTATCTTCATCTAACTTTGAAAGCTCTGTAAAAATTGAAGAAATGGTTGTATCGGCCATATTTATATAAACTCACTAAGTAATATTTGCAATGCAATTATAACCAGTGCAAAACCTAAAAACTTTTCGAATACTCCAAAAAACTTTAAAAACTTTTCTTTAAAAATATTACTTGTAAAGGAATAAGAAACCAATGCAAACCATAGAAAGGTCATAACTGCCATATATAAACCATATAACATAAGGCTAAAGTTGCTGGAGCTACTCAAAACCATACCAAATAAAGAAATAAAAAATAATAAAGCTTTTATATTGGTTATGTTCGTAATAAGACCCACGGTAAAGCCTCCTGCTCTACCCCACTTATCCTTATTAGTAATATTATCGTCAAACTTTGAAATGTTAAGTAACGAGTTAATGCCAAGGTATATAAGATAGAAAGAACAAATAAATTTAAGAACAAGAAGGTAGAAATCATTAGAGGCTAATATGATTAACATTCCAGTAACTGCTAAGCCAGAATGAAATAAAATACCTGTTCCTATTCCTCCAGCTGTCCATAATGCTATCTTCCTACCATAACGGATGCTTTGTCTAGAGACTAAAAAAAAATCAGGACCAGGGCTCATTACAGCAAACATATGTAGAACAACTACCGTAAAAAATTCTGTCATATTAAAGTTGGTTCTATTTCCAATTTAATTCCAGTTATAGAAAAGATTTGGTTAATAATTTTGTTAGAAAATTTAAGAATTTCATCTCCTGGAGTTTCTTCGTAAGTCACCAGAACCAGTGCATGCTGATCTGATATTCCTACACTTCCCTCTCTAAAACCTTTCCATCCAAACTTTTCAATTAAAAAAGCAGCAGATATTTTTATATCATCTCCTTCGAGATAGACTGGTATTTCTTCTGCTATATCTAATTTATTGTATTCTTCTTTAGTTAAAACTACGTTCTTAAAAAAACTTCCTACATTTGGGAATTCTTTATAATCAGGTAAGACTTTTTTTCGAATTTTTGACACCAAATCAAATATATCCCTATGAGTTAGATTGTCCTTATTAAGGTTGTTTTTATTAATTTCATCTTCAAGAGAGCTATAGGAATAATTAATTTTAGGATCTGTTTTAAATTGAAATGTTACCGATAAAATTATGTAATCTGAACAATCTTTAAAAATACTAGTTCTGTAACCAAATTCACATTCATTGGCAAATAAAACTTTGATTGAACCCGTCTTAAGATCAAAACAAGTTATCTTTTTTATAAAGCTAGAAATTTCCGATCCGTATGCCCCTATATTCTGTATAGGTCCAGCTCCAACTGTTCCTGGAATCAAAGCAAGATTTTCTAACCCAAACATTTTATGTTTTACGGTCCATTCCACAAAATTATGCCAGTTCTCCCCAGATGCAACTTCAATCGTCATATTATCAATTTCTTTTATGCCTAATAGCCTATTGAAAACTACCAATCCCTGAAATGTTTTAGTAGGCACTATATTCGTCCCCTCTCCGATAATTAATATTTGTAAGTTCTTTTCTTTAGAAAATGAAACTATTTCATCTATTTGATTAACCTCAGAAAGTTCACAGAAAAATGATGCAGTTTCTGTGGTCCTTAATGAGGATATTTTAGAAAATGGATAATCTTCCGTGAAATTCATTCTAAATCTAGAGCTATCTCTATTGCTTGCTTGAGATCATTTTCAGTATCGACACCGATATGATACTTTCCAGATGATTCAATTGCATAAATCTTCTCTCTATTATCCATAACTCGCATTTGTTCAAGATTTCTTTTGATCTCATTTTTACTTTGTTTCCATTTGATGAACTTCTGAAGGAAATTTACTTTATATCCATAGACACCTATATGTTTCTTAGCGTCTTTTCTTGGTAAATGATCCACATCTCTTGAGAAGTCTTTAACTATATTTGAATCCAGCCAAAGTTTTACTACGTCATTATTTGCAAAGTCATTTGATCCTAGGTCTGAATACAAAGTAACCATATTGGCATTTTCTTTTTTAGCTAATTGCGCTAAGTTTTCTATATCTTTGGGATCTATGAAAGGCTCGTCTCCTTGAATATTTATTATTAATTCTTCATCCAATAATTTTAGAATATCGCATGATTCAGATAATCTATCAGATCCTGTTTTATGATTTGAACTGGTTAAAAGAGCCTCTACATTAATTTCATTGCAGTGATACATAATTTCATCAGAATCAGTTGCCACATGGATAGATTTAGCAGTAGTTTTTCTTGCCTGATCGACCACTCTTTCAATTAAGGTTTTACCTGCTATATCCTTAAGGGGTTTATTGGGTAGTCTAGTGGAGCCAATCCTGGCAGGAATAATGATTCTATAGCTCATCAGAGAGGTCTCTAGCCTCATCAGGTATCATAACGGGTATTCCATCTTTTATGGGATAAGCTAGCTTACTTTCATTGCATATAAGCTCATCACCAATTTGTTCTAAAGAACCTTTTGAGACAGGACACACGAGTATATCTAAAAGCTTTTTGTCGATCTTAGTCATTTGTTTATTGTAAGTTTATTCAAAATATTTTCGGCCAAATCTTCGTTTTCAAATTTAGCTTCTACAGATAAGTACCAAAGATTATTAGAGTTCATTTCGAGGCATCTTACAGCATCTTTTTCCGTCATTATAATTGGCAATGTATCTCCAAAATCAAGATCCTCCTCTTTAAATTGATAATGATCAGGAAAACTATGTCTTATAGGATTAAGACCTAAGCTTATTAATGTATTAAAAAACTTAGCTGGATTCCCTATTCCTGCTACTGCATGTACATTTTTGGATAATGGCCAAGAATTTGCATTGAACCTTTTGTTGTCTTTAATTCTCGCCCATTCAATCGGCTGATAATTCATCAGATAATTATTATGTTTTGTCTTCAATCTGGTAAGTTTTGATGAACTAACTATAAAATCAGCTTCATCTGTTCTTTTTAATGATTCTCGTAATGGCCCAGCAGGCAAATAAAGTCCATTTCCAATTCCTCTATTACCATCAAAAACAACAATTTCTATATCTCTATCCATCTTATAATGTTGTAAACCATCATCACTGATCACGATATCGGTATCTGTATCTGCAAGTAATTTCTTTATTGCAGCTATTCTGTTTGTCGATATGCAAACTGGTCTTAGAGTGTTTTTATAAATAATCAATGGTTCATCTCCACTGACACTTACAGAGGTTTCATCATCAATAATAATAGGTTTAGTAGATGATCCACCATAACCTCGGCTTACGATGCCGGGTTTATATCCGTTCTTTTCAAGTAATTTAGTTAACCAAATAACTAGTGGTGTTTTTCCGGTTCCACCCACAACAATATTACCAACTACAACAACAGGGACTTCAGGTTTCCAAGATAGTTTTGGTTGATCTAAGAATTTATGCCTTCGCCTTCTTGAAACAAACTGCGTTAAGAGTGAAAGAGGCCAAAGAAGCCATAGCCATAATTTTTTCTGATACCAGCTTTGCTCTATAAAACTAGCCGAAGAGAGGTTATCAGTATTGTCTTCAAAGAAATTTATTTGAGGTTCTCTTTTTAGACCAACTTCTTCATCATCTTTAAATTGGTTCTTGTGTAATTCTGCATAATGCCCATCTTGAGAAATTAAGCTTTCATGTGAACCTATTTCAACAATACTACCCGATTCAAGTACCACAATTTTATCTGAATTCTCAATAGTTGATAATCTATGTGCAATTACCAATGTTGTCCTATTTTTTGTTAATTCTAATAAGGCTTCTTGAATATAATTCTCTGATTCAGAATCCAGTGCAGAAGTAGCTTCGTCAAGAATCAGAATAGGTGCATCTTTTAAAAGAGCCCTAGCTATAGCGATTCTCTGTCTTTGGCCACCTGATAGAAGAACACCATCATCTCCGGCAATTGTTTCATAACCATCAGGTAGGGCTTCTATAAAATCATGAGCATTAGCCTTTTTCGCTGCTGCCTTAATTTCATCAAGGGATCTTTCTTCAGAACCATAATTAATATTATTGGCGATTGTGTCATTAAATAAAGTTATGTTCTGACTTACTAAGGCAATATGTGATCTTAGATTCTTTATTTCAAATTCATTTAACAATACTCCATCGATCTTTATTTCACCCTTAAAATCATCATAAAATCTTGGAAGAAGACTCATTAAGGTTGTTTTACCTGCCCCTGACTTTCCGACAAAGGCAACAGACTCTCCTATACCTATTTCAAGATTAATATTATTTAGTATATTTTTTGAAGATTTAGCATAGGCAAAGGAAACATTACTAAATTGAATTTCACCTTTTATTTCATCAGATTTAAATTTGCCATCATTTTTTTCAATCTCTTCATCTAATTGACTAAAAATATCTTCTGCTGCAGCTAGTCCCTTCTGTATTTGGCTATTAATTTCAGATAATTGTCTTACTGGTTTAGCTAACATGCCTGCTGCGCTAAAAAAGGCTATAAAGGTTCCTGGCGTCATTACAGATACTACAGAAGCATCAAGAGCCAACCAAGTAACTAGAGCTAGTGCCGCAGAAACAAACATTTGAACTAAAGGAGAGGCAATTGAATTTGTTGCCTCTAGTTTTAAGTTTTGTTTTCTATTGTTATCACTTGCCTTGTTAAATCTGTCTATTTCATAATCTTCACCACCAAAAGATTTAACCTCTTCATATCCATTAATAGTTTCAGAAGCAACATGGGTCACATCTCCCATTGCGGTTTGAATTTTTCCACTTATTTTCCTTAACCTTTTTGCTGCAATGCCAACAATAAGAGCAATGAAAGGTGCTGCAATAAAAAGAAACAATGCTAGCTTCCAGTTTAAGTACATCAAATAAGTAATCAATCCAATTACTAAAAGACCCTCTCTAATCAGAATTTTTAATGCATTTGTCGCTGCTCCAGTTACTTGCATAACATTGAAGGTAATTCTAGAAATTAGATGACCTGAACTATGAGCGTCATAGAAAGAACTAGGGAGTATAGTTAATTTTTCAAACAGTTCAGTTCTTAGGTTATGAACTAATCTATTAGAAATGGAGGACAATAAATAGTTTCCTATAAAGAAACCTATACCCCTCACGAATGCGATAGCTATCAAGGCAAGCGGAAGCACTAACCTTAAATCTCCTTCAGGAGTGCTTACATAATCTATAACTCTTTTTAACCATTCTGTAGCAGCTACTTGAGATCCAGAATAAATAGCAAATCCTAATATACTTACAACAAATAGCGGAATGTAAGGAAGAACATAGGTTAATAACCTAGCATAGAGCTTTATGCTGGATAATTCTTGATTGCTTTTATCCATCTTGGTTATTCTAAACTTAACAATCTATCCAGTCGACTAGAGACCTTTGTATCATGAGTAGCTATTAATAGAGTTACGTTTTTTATAGAAACCATATCCATTAAAAGTGTCATAAAATTCTCAACATTCTTTGTATCTAAATTTCCAGTTGGTTCATCCATAATCAAGCATGATGGGTTATTTGACATAGCTCTTGCTATGGCAACTCTCTGTCTTTCACCACCCGATAACTCATTTGGAGCATTGTTTTCTTTACCAGATAGATTCACTTGTTCCAGAAGTAAAGAAGCATTTTTAATAGCTTCAGCTTGGTCTGTTCCTGCTAGTAATGCTGGTAATGCAACATTTTCTAATGCTGTCAATTCTGGTAACAGATGATGAAATTGGTAAACAAATCCTATTTCCGTATTTCGAAGTTGAGATCTTTCATCATAGTTTAGTTCTGTAATATCTATACCTTGTATCTTTACAGAACCTGAATCTGGTCTGTCTAGTCCACAAATAATATGCAGAAGTGTTGACTTGCCTGATCCCGAAGCACCAACTAATCCAATACTCTCACCATGATGAAGACTTAAAGAAAAATTTTTTAAAACCTGCAGAATTTCATCACCTTCTCCAAAAGATTTATCTATGCTATCAATACTAATAATCTCTTTATTCATTATTTAATATTTCTACGGGATCAACTTTTGAAGCCAATCTCGCTGGATATACAGTAAACAAAATGCAGGAAATAAAGGTGATAGAACAAATTGCTGAAACCCATTCAAATCTTATATCTATGGGAAAATAATCAATAAAATATACTTTTAAAAATTGTGTATTTAACAAGATTTCCAAAAAATTAATTATTGAGCCAAAATTTATTGAGATAATTAATCCTGCAAGACAACCTAATAGAATTCCAAAAGAACCAACCAGACCTCCAAAAAGCAAAAAGACATTTTTTATAGTTTTGGAGGTGGCACCCATAGTCATTAAAATGGCAATCTGAGGTTTCTTTTGATTGACTGTCATAACGAGCATCGACATTAAATTATAAGCAGAAAGCAAAATAAGCATGAACAACATTAAAGAGACTAAGAATCTCTCATTTTGTATAGCTTCAAATAAAGTTCCATAATTTTGCTGCCAAGTGCTAGTCATTACTTCTTTATTCAAATTTTTTCTTACATTGGCCGCATCAAGTCTTATTTGCTTGTTCGAACTAAAAAGATCTTGGTATTTTATCCTAACGCCAGTTATTGATTGATCGATCCTCAATAACTTTGAAGCATTAGCAATACTCATATAGGCAAAGCTTTGATCTAATTCTGGTGCACCAATACTAAAAATTGCGCTAATTTTAAATTTCTTTGTACGCGGAAAAATACCTGCTAACCCTAATCCAGTATCGGGAACAAGGACATTCACGTAATCACCTACTTCAACACCTAATTGGTAAGCTAGGATATCTCCAATGACCAGATGATATTTATCTTCTTCAAGAGTCTTTAAAGAACCACTTACAATGTGGTCACTAATGGTGGAGACTGTATTCTCATATTTAGGGATTACTCCATAAATATAGACGCCTTTGAGAAAGGATCCAGAACTCAATAAACCCTGAGTTTCAATATAAGGAGCCACGCCAATAACCTGAGAATTATCATAAACGATTCTCTCTATAGACTCATATTCCTGGATTTGGATATTTCCAATTATAGAGGCATGCGGGATTGTTTCTAAAATTCTTTCTTTAAGTTCTTTCTGGAAGCCATTCATGACTGAGGTCACTAAGATTAGAACCAGTACACCAATCATTATCCCAAAGATTGCCATTCCAGAATGAAAAGAAACAAACCCATTTTTTCTAGACCGAAAATATTTTAATGCCAAAAATAATGATATATTTTTCATAAGAATCCTATATCAGTTTTGGAAACTTTATGCCGTTTTAGCTTTTTCTTCCTTCTTCTTGTAAGGCGGAACTAGTCCAGCTAATTTCATCAAATTAAATTTAGTTTGCTTATATACGGCTTTAGCATGACTAAATTCTTTAAAACCGTCATATCCATGATAAGACCCCATACCACTAGGACCAACTCCACCAAATGGAAGATCTTCCATTTGAATATGAGAAATGACATCATTAACTGTAACTCCTCCAGATGTCGTATTATCTAAAACATAATTTTTTTCAGTATTATCATTTCCGAAGTAGTACAAGCCTAATGGTCTGTCTTTACTATTAATATATTCCACAGGTTCTGATACATCACTATAAGTTTTTATTGGCAGTACAGGACCAAATATCTCTTCTTGCATAATTTTCATATCCTCAGAGGGATTCAAAACTAAAGTTGGAGGGATTTTATGATGTGGTTGTTGAGAAAAATCTTCATTTGAAGGGTTTATTTCGACA
>CACLEI010000004.1 GCA_902605935.1 uncultured SAR86 cluster bacterium
GAGGTTATTTAGGTAGGGAAGAAAAAGATATTATTGGCCCAACTTTGGACAAATTAAGAGAGCAAGGTCTAGAAATAATAGGCCCAGTTTCTGCAGATACAGCCTTCATTGAGTTAGATAAAACTGAAAAGGCAGATGCTTTTCTTGCAATGTTCCATGATCAAGGACTTCCAGTAATTAAAACTATGGGTTTCGGTGAGACTGTTAATATCACTTTAGGACTACCATTCATTCGCACTTCTGTGGATCATGGTACTGCATATGATAAGACTGGAACTGGTCAGGCTGATGAATCAAGTCTTCTTGCAGCAGCAGAAATGGCATGTTCAATGAGCAAAAGATCTGAGAATGCCAAAAGCTAAAAAAAGTTTAGGGCAGAATTTTCTAATTGATCCAGCTGTTACAAACCAAATACTTCAGTTTATCAATCCAGATTCCAAAGATATTTTTTTAGAAATAGGACCAGGCAAAGGGGCAATTACTAAACAGCTAGCGAGTAGAGTAGATACTACTCATGCAGTTGAAATAGATGAGGAATTATCTTACAAACTAACGAAATTAGAAGATAAAAAAAATTTCTATGTTCATAATAAAAGTATATTAGATTTTGATCCTACAGAAATTTTTACAAATAAAGTTAGAGTCATTGGAAACTTACCATACAACCTATCTACGCCTATTATGTTTTGGGGTTTTAAATATTTAGCTAATTTTTGCGATATGCACTTTATGTTACAAAAGGAATTTGGAGAGAGGCTTATTGCTAAAAATGACAATAAAGACTTTGGGAGAATCACAGTTATTACTCAATACCTAACAGAACCAGAGTATTGTTTTTTAATCTCGCCTGAAAGCTTTTCACCAAAACCGAAAGTAGAGAGTGTCTTTATAAAATTTAATCCTATAGCGGGAAGAAGTATAAATGATCCAATTGCAATAAGATTGCAAGAAGTAACACGAATTGCTTTTATGCATAAAAGAAAGATGGTTGGAAAATCTCTTGAAAAAATTATATCTTCTGAAAAATTAGATGACTTAGGTATAGATAGAAAATGTAGACCAGAAAATATATCAGTTGAAGATTATGTAAAAATTTCTGGAGCACTCATCTAATGTCAAATTATGCTATCGGAGATTTGCAGGGTTGTTATAGCGAGTTGCAATGCCTGTTAAAAAAAATCTCATTTGATAAAGCTGAAGATAAATTATGGTTTTGTGGTGATTTGGTAAACAGAGGTTCTGAATCTCTGAACTGTCTAGATTTTCTATATTCTATTAGGGAAAATTGCCATATTGTCTTAGGAAATCACGATCTCCACTTAATTGCAGTTCGAAACTCAATCAGAGATATAAGCAAAAATGATACATTCCATGATATTTTACATAGCTCAAAAGATGATTTCTTAATTGATTGGTTAAGATCGCTTCCCTTTCATTTCATTAAGACAATTGATACAAATGAAGGTAAAAAAGAATTTGTTATGACACATGCTGGTATTCCACCTCATTGGACAAAAAAAGATCTGGTTGGTCATTCAAATAAGCTTAGCTCAAACCTTGTAGGTAATGACTACCGTAAATTTCTTAAAAAAATATTTGGAAATAAACCCGATCATCCAGATAAATGTAAAAAAGATGAAGAAGTATCAAGATTAAATATTAATTTTTTAACGAGAATGAGATTTTGCAATCCCGATGGATCTCTTGAATTGGATTACAAAGGGAAGGTTGAAACAGCTCCCAATAATTTAAAACCTTGGTTTGAATATAAGCTGAAAATTTTAGAAGAAAATACACACATACTGTTTGGTCATTGGGCAGCATTAAATGGTATTACTGGTAAAGATAACATTACGGCCCTAGATACTGGTTGTGCATGGGGCAACAAGTTAACTGCGATAAGGCTAGAAGATAAAGCAACCTTTAGCTGTGATAAGCTAAATTAGATATATGAATATTTTTTTAGTTGGTGGTGCAGTTAGAGATGCCTTATTGAATATAGAGGTTCAAGAAAGAGACTGGGTCGTTGTAGGTGCCTCTGAAAGTGAGCTAATCGATAAAGGATATAAAAAAATTGGTAAAGATTTTCCTGTCTTTTTACATCCCGAAACTAAGGAAGAATATGCCCTTGCAAGGCAAGAACGAAAGACGGCTCTAGGACATAAAGGTTTTGAATTTAAATTTGATTCTTCTGTAACGTTAGAAGAAGATTTGCTTAGACGAGACCTGACAATCAACGCAATAGCAGAGGATAAAGATGGTAATTTAATTGATCCTTATGGCGGGATGGAGGATATTAAAAATAAATTACTTAAAAGTGTCTCTGCTTCCTTTGATGAAGATCCTTTGAGAGTCCTAAGAGTTGCAAGATTTGCTTCTAAGCTCAAATTCTTAGATTTTAAAATAGAAAATAAAACATTAGAACAAATGAAAAAAATTAGCTCTTCTGGAGAAATAGAGACTCTAAGCAAAGAGAGAGTCTGGGTGGAAACATATAAAGCTCTCTCTACTAGCAATCCTGAGGAATATTTTTCTATTCTTTTAAAGGTAGGTGCCCTAGAAAAAATTTGCCAACCTATAGATCTCAATCTGAATGCTCTTGAAAAGACATCATCAGACAATCAAGATCACACTATAAAGTGGTCCGTTTCGATTTCAGAAAATGAGAATATAGAGAAAATAAATAACTCTTTTAAAGCTCCCAAAGAGTACAGCGAGATATCTGAAATCTGTAGTCAGATAAATTTATTTTCTAGTAAAGAGATATCTCCTGAGTCCTTGATGGATCTAGTAAATAAATGTGACTTGTTAAGAAAGCCCGAGAGATTCTATAAAGCTTCAAAAGCTTCCTCATATATAATTGAGTCATTATTAAAGCCCGAAAAATGGATAGAAATTTATGATCTACTCAGTGATGTCAGTGTTGATAAAACATTAAGAGAAGGTAAGTTAATTGCAAAAAAATTAAATACAGATAGATTAGCTGCCATAAAAAATTATCTAGAAAAATTATGAAAGAAAAATTTATCTTCCTTACTGGTGGTGCAAAAAGAATTGGGAAGACTACTTGTAAACATTTCCACAACGAAGGTTTCAATATCATATTTCACTACAATTCCTCTGAATCAGACGCGAATGAGATAAAGAAAACTTTAAACGAAATTAGAAAGGACTCTTGTTTCACTTTACAGGCAGATTTTGATGATGAATCTTCAATTAAAAAATTGACTCAAGGCTTGTCTGAAATAACTGACGAGCTATCAGTTTTAATAAATAATGCATCTAGTTTCTACCCTACTCCAATAGAAGATGCATCAATGGATGAGTGGAATAACTTAATGGCCACTAACGCAACAACTCCGTTATTCTTGACCCAAGCCCTTCTGCCCTTCTTAAAAAAAGGTAAGGGATGCATCATAAATATTTCAGACACATTAGCTCCAAGTGGTATAAAAAATTTCAGTCTGTACTCGGGTGCCAAATCTGCTTTGGAAGGTATTACTAAGTCTTTAGCAAAGGAGTTAGCCCCAGATATAAGGGTAAATGCAATCTCTCCCGGAGCGATACTATGGCCTGAGGATGAAGACTTAAGTGATGATCAACAAAAGCAAAGATTAACAAAAGTACCCTTAGGAAGGATTGGCTGTCCAGAGGATATTTCATCTTTGGCAGTATTTTTATCCGAGGCAGAATATATAACGGGTCAAGTGATAAAAGTAGATGGTGGTCGATCCATAAACTAGATAATTTTTTTCTTTTATCATTTTTACATCTATCTTATTATTGAGTCATGGGGAACGAATTGCACGAGACTGACGAAAATACTGGAACTATGGAAGTTCTGGAGAGACATCAATTTGATGTCTCTAAACTTAAAGATTTCATGTATGAAAATGTAGATGGTTTTGAAGGAGATATTAAATTAGAAGAATTTAAAGGTGGTCAATCTAATCCAACTTACAAAGTTATAACGCCGAACCAATCCTACGTTCTAAGACGTAAACCTCCTGGTAAGTTATTAAAATCTGCCCATGCAGTGGATAGAGAGTATAAGGTTATTACTGGTCTCAATAAAACGGATGTTCCTGTACCGAAGAGTTATGCGCTTTGTGAAGATGATGATGTTATTGGTACCGCTTTCTATCTGATGGAATTTAAAGATGGAAGAGTTTTATGGGATGCAGCAATGGAGTCTAGTGATAAGGAGGAGGCTTCAGGTGTATATGAATCAATGAATGATTCTATGGCTAAGCTACATTTAGTTAACCCAAGTGAAATAGGTCTAGAAGACTTTGGAAAACCAGGAAATTATGTTGGTCGACAAGTTTCAAGATGGTCAAAGCAGTATATTGATTCTGAAACAGAGACTATTGATTCAATGAATAATCTAATAGATTGGCTACCTAAAAACTTACCATCAGAAAAAAGAACGGGGATAGTCCATGGAGATTACAGTTTAACTAACGTGATGATTGGGAAAAATGATCCTAATGTCATTGCCATACTAGATTGGGAGCTCTCCACTTTGGGTGATCCATGCGCAGATTTTAATTATCACTGCCTTCAATACACAATGAACCCAAAGCTAGAGGATAAAGCCTATTGTAAAAATCAAGGCATTCCAGTCATTGATGATTACGTAAAAATGTATACCGAAAAAATCAATATAGATTTGACTGAAGAATGGGATCTGTATTCTGCCTATAATTTGTTTAAATTAGCTGGTATTTTACAAGGCATATTAGGTAGAGTTAGAGATGGGACAGCCGCTCACGAAAATGCTGCGGAAAGAGCAAGTGGTGTCAGGAACTTATCTGATAAAGCATGGGATTTAGTAAAAAAGAATTTTTTATAGGAGAGGAATATGGCAATTGATAAATTTTTAGTAGAGGCTAGTCATATCATGATGTTTGCAAGATCGGTAGGAGATGCAAATCCAATTTATCATGATGAGGACTACGCTAAAAAAACAGACTTAGGAGGAATAATAGCTCCACCTACATTTGCACAGTCAAGTGCTCAATTTGATCCTGATTACTTTCTAAGGCCTAAAATAGGAGGCGAAGGATGGTTTGGTTCAGGAAAAGAAGCATCAGGCGCGAAACCATCTAAAGATTCAGGTGGAAGTGGAGGCGGTGCAGCTATGGGGCTTCATGCTGAGCAGCACTTTGAATATCACAAACCTGTAAAAGCTGGAGATATTCTGACAGCTACAACAAAACCAGGGAATTCATGGGAAAAAGAGAGCAAAAGAGCGGGTAAATTAAAATTTAGTGAAAGTGTAACTGAATATAGAAATCAAGATGGTGAGTTAGTTATAACTGCAACAGGTGTAGGTGTTCAAACAGAAAGGGCTGTAGATAGCTAGGAGAGAAAAATGCTTAAAGAAAATGAAATTAAAGTTGGAGATACTCATACGGCAGTACTAGTTGAAGATCTGAAAAGAACTCAAATAGTTCAATATGCGGGAGCCTCTGGGGACTATAACCCTCTACATACCGATGAAATATTCACAACACAGGTAGCAGGATATCCAAGTGTGTTTGCACATGGGATGTTATCCATGGGGCTTACCGGTACTATGCTTACAGACTACGTTGGTGATGGGGCATTGAAGAAATACGGAGTTAGATTCACAAATCAAGTTTGGCCAGGAGATACACTCACTGGAAAAGCTACTATCATTGAAATACGTGAAGAGGATGGATCTAAGGTAGTTGATCTTATGATTGAAACAACAAATCAAAATGATATTGCTGTGATAACTGGTACTGCTACTGCAACCATAGAAACTTAATCATCTAATTTAAAAAAAGGAAAAACTTTGTCAGAAGAAAAAAATTCTGAGGTTGGAGGCTATCACGCAAAAATTGCTCTAAGCCTTTTGGTATTGGTATACATTTTTAATTTCATTGATAGACAAATACTTTCTATATTAGCTGAAGACATAAAAGCTGATTTAGGAATATCTAATAGTGATATAGGTTTCTTATTTGGAACAGCATTTGGTGTCTTTTACTCCGTAGTAGGAATACCTATGGGTAAATTAGCCGATTCTTGGAATAGAAAAAATCTAATAAGTATCGGTCTAGCTTTTTGGAGCTTCATGACATTCCTCTCTGGGACAGCGAAATCTTTTTTAAGCCTATCCATCTATAGATTTGGGGTAGGTATTGGCGAATCTAGTGCATCTCCCTCAGCTTACTCATTACTCTCAGATTACTTTTCTCCAAAAGTAAGAGCTACGGTGCTATCCATTTATTCAAGCGGACTTTATATAGGCGCCGGAATAGGTCTGTTCTTGGGAGGCGCAATTCTTGATACATGGAATTCTGCCTATCCTGATCATACCCAGGCTCCCTTCGGTCTAAAAGGATGGCAAGCAGCTTTTATGGGAGTTGGGCTTCCAGGAATCTTATTATCGATAATCACCTTTTTCTTTATAAAAGAGCCTGTGAGAGGACTCAGTGAAGGGATTGTCACTGAGCCAAGCAAAGAACCCTTTAAAGATACGTTCAAAGAATTCATTGGATTAACCCCTATTTCTCTCCTTAGTGAAAAAGGGTCATTAAAGTCTATAGGAATAAATGCCCTAATTGGTTTTGTAATCTTTAGTTTATGCTTTACTTTATATAATCTCACTGGAGACTTTCTTCAATGGACTGCTTGGGGCATTGGGACCTACTTAGTCTCAACTTGGATTCAAAGTTTAAGTAAAAGAGATATCGTCGCCTTTACGCTTATGTTTAAAAGCAAAGCAGCTATATATTCTTTCATCGCATTCCCTTGCATACCTTTTGTAGGTTATGCCTATTCAGCTTTTACCCCATCTTTTTATATAAATAATCATGGTATGTCTGCTCTTGAAATAGGGACATTAATTGGTCTTATAACAGCGATTGGATCTTTTATTGGTGTCATAGGAGGCGGATATTTTGGAGATAAGCTACGCGATAAATATATAGGTGGGCGGCTTTATGTAATTTTTACGGGTGGCGTATTCATTACTCTTGTGGGCTGTTTTGGAATGATTTACTCTGAGTCAAAAAATATTTCTCTCATTTTTAATTTCATATATCACATTGGTAGTTCCGTCTATGTTGGTTGTGCTGCAACTACTGTTACAAATTTAGTATTGCCTAGAATGAGGGCAATGGCTGGAGCTTTCTTCATTCTTACATTAAGCATGATAGGTCTAGCACTTGGACCTTATACTTTAGGAAGGATTAGTGATGCCTTTGAGAGTCAAGGTTATGCAGCTGGTGACGCGATGCAAACATCTATGGCATTGATATTAATCATATTAATAATACCAAGCATAGCTCTATTCTTAGCCGCAAAAAACTTAAAGGAAGATGAAGAATCTGTTACCGAACGAGCTAGAGCCTTAGGAGAGATCATTTAAAGAGACAAGGTCACTTAAGATAAGTTATTTTTTATTTCTCTGTAAGAGATTTTGAGTACTGGATGAATAGAATCGGCTGCTAATTCGCATAGAGGTTCAAGAACGAACTTGTACTTTTCAATATCTTCACTAGGTATATCCAATTGCTCCGTTTTAGCTATTAGGTTTCCATAAAGAATTAGATCTAAATCTATAACTCTACTCGACATGCCCTTTTGGTCTATTGTACGGCCCATTTTCTCTTCAATCTCTTTTAAAAGTGTTCTTAATTCAAGGGGATCCATACTTGTCTCAAATGTACAAACTAAATTCAAAAAATCTTCTCCGGAGAAGCCTTCTGCAGGTGTTTTATAGATACTTGAATAACTCACTTTAAAATTGCTATTAAGATATATCTTAACCTGATCAATATTCTTTTCAGGATCAAGGTTTGAACCAATGCTTAGAAATACTCTTTCAGTCAAGGTCGTTCAATAATTATACCTACAGAGTCTGAGCCTCTCAGGGCTCCTGGCTTGCTTAAAGTTACTTTAACTTTTTCTATAGGAAATTCTTTGAGAATTATTTTAGCGATATTCTCGGCAAGTGATTCGACAAGTTTAAATTTAGATTTTTGTATGAAAGCGGTGACTCTCTTTCCTACTTTCTTATAATTTAATGCATCCTCTATTGAATCTGACTTAGCAGCTTTTTTGTTATCAAATTCCATTTCTATATCAACAGATATAACTTGTCTTACTTCCCTCTCCCACTGAAAAATACCAATAATACCTTCGACTTCTAAACCTTTTATGAAAACTTTATCCATTTGCTAACTCCGATAAAGGCCATCTAGGTCTGATATTTAAATCAAGGTCATCTTGAATATCCTGCATATAAAAACTGCCAGCATAAGCAATCATGGCTCCATTATCTGTACATCTTCTGATAGGTGGAAAATAGATTTTTTTATCCTTCAACCCTTCGATCAACTTTCTACGAATATATTTATTAGATGCTACGCCTCCACCAATAACCAATTCTTCTAAGCCAGTTGAATCCATTGCTTCTTTAGTTTTTATTAAAAGAGTATCCGCTACAGCGGCTTGAAAGGACGCCGCTAAATCAGCTTTCTTGGAATCGTCTATTTCATGTATTTTTTTGAATTCATAATAAACAGCTGTTTTTAAGCCACTGAAGCTAAAATCAAAGTTTTTCTTATTTGTCATCGGTCTTGGAAAATTAAATGATTTGGGATTTCCTTCCTTGGCTAAAGATTCTATCTTAGGTCCACCCGGATAGCCTAAGTCTAAAATCTTAGCAACCTTATCAAAAGCTTCTCCAACAGCATCATCTAAAGTTTGTCCTAAAATCTCATAATCTCCTATAGCCTTTGCGTTAATCAATAAACAGTGCCCGCCAGAAATTAAAAGCGTTAAAAAAGGAAAAGAAGGAGCGGGATTTTCTAATAAATTAATTAATAAATGCGCTTCCATATGATGTATTCCTATAGAAGGCTTGTTTATAGTCATGGAAATTGCTTTAGCCATAGAAGCTCCGATCAAAAGAGGTCCTCTCAAGCCAGGTCCAGCAGTATAAGCAATGGCATCAATAGATTGAAGATCGTAGCCCGACTTATTAACAGTAAGATCTATTAAAGGAACTAGTTTCTTAAGGTGGTCTCTTGAAGCCAGCTCTGGAACTACTCCTCCGTATTCAGCGTGTTTAGAAGCTTGACTATATAGTTGTTCAGAAATAATACTATTTGTATCTGTGTCGAATATGGCCACGCCTGTTTCATCACAAGAAGTTTCTATTCCAAGTATTTTCATTATCTTAAGGATAGCTATTTTCGTTGAAAATAAAAAAAAAGAAACACTTTCCAAATTAAAAATGGTTCTATAGAATTGCGGCCTCTTAAGAGATTATTTATGCCATCAATAAAAATAAGACCAAATGAATCTTTTGATGTAGGGCTCAGGAAGTTCAAGAGAGCTTGTGAAAAAGCAGGTATTATCCCAGAAGTAAGGAAAAGAGAATTCTACGAAAAGCCGACGTCCGTTTTAAAGAGGAAGAAAGCTGCTGCTGTCAAAAGAGAACAAAAAAATCAACGAAAAAATAGATTAGGAAGACCTCCTAGATTTTAATCAATAGCCTCATGGCAGATTCAATCAGGCATCTCATAGAAGAGGCAGTCAAGTCCTCAATGAGAGAAAGAAACAAAGATAGGACATCTACATTAAGGATGGCCCTGTCTGAGTTAAAAAAAGAAGAAATAGATAACAAAATTGAATTATCTAATGAGGACTCAATTAAGATTCTTCAAAGAATGATAAAGCAAAGAAAGGAATCAATGTCACAATTTTTAAATGCGCAAAGAAATGATCTTGCGGAAAAAGAAGAGTTGGAAATTGTTATATTGCAAGACTTTCTTCCAGAGCAAATGAGCGAGGATGACATCAATAAACTCGTCATTGAGGCAATTAATGAAACAGATGCAAAAGAACCTCAGGACATAGGAAAAGTGATGAGCTTTTTAAAAACTAAAATTCAAGGACATGCTGATATGGGAGTGGTCAGCAAACTAGTTAAAGAGAATCTAAGAGACTAGTTTTCTTCAAATCTTGCCTCAGCAGCTTTCACAGCGGCATAAGTCGTTTGATCTACTTCAATATTAAGTGAATCACCGTCTTTAATATCAGAAAGATTGGTTGCGTTTAATGTCTCTGGAATTAAATAAACAGAGAAAGAATCTTCTGTTTTTTTGGCAACAGTAAGGCTAGCGCCATTTATCGCAATATACCCCTTATGAAATATATAATGTATCCACTCTTTGGGGCACTGAACTCTGAGCTCAATTTCATCATCCGAACTAATAAGCTGTGAAGGCGCTCTGCATGAAATATGCCCAGATAAAATATGACCTCCCACTTCATCGCCAAACTTTAGAGACCTTTCAAGATTAACTTTTGAGTCAATAGATAGAAATTCTATGTTTGTGACCCTCAAGGTTTCAGGTATTACATCAAAAGAAACGATATCATTTTTAAATTCGATTACTGTTAAACAAACACCATTGACGGAAATGCTAGCTCCCTTCTCTAGTTTATTAAGAAAAGTTTTTGAGACTTTAACTTCAAGCCTTATACCTGATTCAGTTTCTTCTTTATTTGAAATAATACCGATTTCTTGAACAATTCCTGTAAACATTTAAGTACCTAAAAGATAGTTTTTTATAATTTTAGCTTCATCTTGACGTTCACAGTCTTCTAAAAATTCTATAAGTTGTGAAATTTTGGCTATAGAAGTTACAGAGATTTTAAAATCTTGAAATATTTTATCTCTTGCCAATAAATCATGTAGGATTTCTTCTCTATCTAATGCAACTAAACAACCTATTGCACTTCCGCCTTCTTGAAAAATTATTTCTAGTGATTGTTTAAGAGCAGTACCCGCAGTAAGCACATCATCAACCACTAAAACTTTCTTATCCTTTAACTCCCCCACTATACTGCCGCCTTCTCCATGAACTTTCGCTTCTTTTCTGTTGAAAGCAAAGGGAATTGGTTTAGAAATCTTAGTACTTAAAGAAGCTGATATGGCTGCAGCCAGAGGTATGCCTTTATATGCAGGACCAAAAATTACGTCGAACTCTAATTCGCTAGAAATGATTTCTTCGGCGTATAAATTTGATAACTCAGCCAAGAAGCCTTTATTAAAAAAAGATCCAACATTAAAGAAATATGGACTTTTTTTTCCAGACTTTAAAGTGAAATCACCTAACAAGAGTGCATCTGACTTTAGAGCCAGTTCAAAGAACAGAGTTTCATTTTTTAACATAAATTCTAAAAACTTAAATATTTTAAATGTATTTCACCTACAATAAACTTTTTTTAATCATGGGCAAATTATTTGTTATATCTGCACCGTCTGGAACCGGCAAGACTTCTCTTATACAGGCTATTCTTGAAGATATGGTTGCCTCCAATACCTATCTGGGCATTTCTTGTACAACTAGAAAAGCAAGACCGAAAGAAGAGGATGGTGTTTCGTATTTTTTCATATCACAAATGAGTTTCATGGAAAAAGTAAAAAATAATGATTTTCTGGAATATGCAGAAGTATATGGTAATTTCTATGGCACTCCTAAAGACTGGGTACTTTCAGTGCTTTCAAAAAAAGAAAATGTGCTGCTCGAACTTGATATTCAAGGTGCATTACAAGTCAAAAAAGCTTTTCCTGAAGCAAAGACTGTATTCATCATTCCTCCTTCTTATGAGGATTTGACCAGAAGACTCGAAACTAGAGATCAAGATTCAAAAACGGAGATGGCTAAAAGACTTAAAGAGGCTAGAAATGAAGTCAATATTGGAAAAGATTTTGATCAGGTAATAGTAAATGATGATTTTGATGCTGCTTTAGAAGATTTGAAACAATTTATGTTCACATCAGAGGGGGTAACTAATGAAAGAAGTGAAATTATCAAAAATTCTCTTGATCTATTACTGGATTGAAGCTTAAGTTTGCATTAGAATGCGCAATCGCACATTAAAACACTAAGATTATGGCTAGAATTACAGTAGAAGAAGCTTTAGAAAAAGTCAGTACAAGATACGAGTTGATTATACTTGCTGCTAAGAGAGCTAGACAGCTTGCTACTGGTGGTAGACGCCCTACTCTTGAGTGGGAAGACGATAAACCTACAGTAATGGCATTAAGAGAGATTGAAGCTGGAACTGTTACAACAGATAATATTAATGAGCTAAAAGTTGATATTGCTGATTTAGAACAAGAGTTCTCTGATGAGCTCTCTGCTGAAGATCTTCCTCAATCTTAAAAAACCTAAAAATATTCGCAATAAGCTCTAAAAACAGGGATACTAAATCTCTGTATTAATATTATTATGGAATCAATTGGAGCCTTATCAAAGAAACTGTCAGACTATTTAGATCCAAAAAAGGTTAGACAAGTCAATAAAGCATATAACTTTGCTTGTGAAGCTCACTCAGGTCAATTTAGATCCAGTGGAGATCCGTATGTTACGCATCCAATAGCTGTTGCTTCGATATTGAGCTCCTTCAGGATGGACGAAGATAGTCTATCTGCTGCTATGCTTCATGACGTCATTGAAGATACAGGTATCCCTAAAGCCATCATAGAAAAAAAATTTAATAGGGATGTTGCCAACCTTGTAGATGGAGTCAGCAAACTAGATAAGCTTTCAATATCTAATCGGACTGAGGCTGAAGCAGAAAATCTCCAAAAAATGGTTTTAGCAATGTCTAAAGACATCAGGGTAATCGTCGTAAAGCTTGCAGACAGGCTTCACAATATGAGAACTTTGATGTATCTCAATAGAGAGAAGCAAATAAAAATAGCAAAAGAAACACTAGAAATTTATGCCCCAATTGCCCATAGGATTGGTATGAATAATTTGTATCGTGAACTTGAAGACTTGGCATTCAAGGTTATTTATCCAAAGCGTTATGAAAGGCTCACCTCCGCCGTTAAAAAGAATAGAGGCGGTCAAAAAAGAATACTAAATAAAATACAAAAAGAACTCAGTAAGAGGCTTCTAGATCAAGGTATTCCTGCTTTAGTGGAAGGAAGAGAAAAGCATACCTATAGTATTTATAGAAAAATGAAAGAAAGGCATAGATCCTTTGAAGAGATTATGGATGTATATGCCATAAAAATTATTGTAGATACCCCAGAAAACTGTTACCGCACTATTGGTCATATTCATAACTTATACAAACCTGTGGAAGGTCGTTTTAAAGACTATATAGCTATTCCCAAATCGAATGGATATCAGTCCCTTCATACGGGTGTAGTCGGATTGAAAGGATTTCCCGTGGAAGTTCAAATAAAAACACAAGAAATGAATGATATGGCAGAAAATGGGATAGCTTCTCACTGGCTATATAAATCAGGTGATAAGTCAGATTTTAATCCTCAGATAAGGGCAAGGAGATGGGTAGCTGGACTTCTTGAGATGAGAGAAAATTATGATTCTACCGAAGAGTTCATTGATTCAATAAAAACTGATATTTTTCCTGATGAAATATATGTATTTACTCCACAAGGTAAAATTATTGAAATGTCTAGCGGCTCGACTGCTATAGATTTTGCATATGCAGTCCATACAGACATTGGCCATCATTGTAGAGCGTGCAGAATAAATAAAAGACTCGCCCCTCTAAGTGTCCCTCTAGAAAGTGGTCAAACAATTGAAATTCTTACCGAGAAGGTTCCTCAAACCTCACCTGCTTGGTTAAATTTTGCAGTAACCCCGAGAGCCAGAAATGGTATTCGTCACTATCTAAGTAACTTAAAGACCTCCGAAGCAAGAAAATTTGGAAAGAAGCTACTTGATCAATCATTGACGAATATGGGAATTAAGTTAAGAGAAATAGAAAAGAATGAACTGCGTAAAGTATTGAAAAATATTGGAGTAAGAAGTCTCAACAAACTACTAGAGGAAATAGGGTTAGGTCAGAGAGTAGGTAATATTGTAGCTCAACAAATAACAGGATTCTTAAAAGATGATGATATTGAGCATAAGGAAGTTGTGCCTCTTGAGATTACCGGCTCGGAGGGTCTGATTGTAAATTATGCGATCTGTTGTAAACCTATCCCGGGGGATTCTGTTATTGGCCATTTCACTGCTGAAAGAGGTCTAGTCATACACCAAGAAAGGTGTAAAAACATCCTATCTGTTAGAGAAGATCCTCAACAGTGTTTCCCTGTAAATTGGGGTAAACCCTCCGGAAGGTCCTTCCTAGTTCAAATAAAGGTAATTGCAAGAGATGAGCCAGGCCTTCTTGCAAATTTAGCTGCTGTAATTACAGGCCTCGAGACTAACATAGCTTCTATTCAAACAATGAATACAAATACTGAGATACATGAATTTATACTTGATCTTGAAGTGTCAGATAGAACGCATCTCTCCAAGATATTAAGAAAAATAAGAACAGTAAACAATGTCGTTTCTGTAACTAGAATACATGATTGGGAGATGAGGCAAGCAGCAGCACTACACTAAAATGAAAAAAAAAATTAGCTCTAAAAAAGCACCGGCAGCAATTGGACCATATTCTCAAGGAATAGAGACTGAGAATTTGATATTTCTATCAGGGCAAATACCCTTAGATCCCGAGACCATGCAGTTGGTTGAAGGAGATGAAAATCAGATCCGACAAGTTTTTAAAAATATCGATGCTCTGTGTGCTGAAGCTGATCTGAATATGAATCATATAGTTAAACTCAATGTCTCTCTTCATGATCTATCACTCTTCAGTTTGGTAAATGAAATTATGAAAGAATTATTTACAGAGCCTTATCCTGCAAGAGCCGCGCTTCAGGTAGCAAGACTACCTTTGGATTCTTCTATTGAGGTAGAAGCCATTCTAGCCAAGACCATATAAATAAATGACTGAAGAATCTAAAGATCTTCATTCAATCCGGGAACTGAAGGGCGTAGGTCCAAAAAGTGTAACTTCTCTCAATAATTTAGGAATATTTAATATTCTAGATGCCGCTTTTCATCTTCCCTTTCGTTATGAAGATAGGAGTTTTATAACACCAATAAGTTCAGCGAATTATCAGACACCAGTTTTGATAGAAGGTGAGATTATGAAATCTACAGTAGTCTTTAGAGGGCGAAGGATGCTCTTTTCTGAGATTTATGACGGTACCGGAAAACTGACTATGAGAATGTTCAATTTTGCAATGGCTCAACACAAAGCCTTAGAAAAAGGAAAGATGATTAGGTGTTATGGAAATATTACTCCAGGGCCTAATGGCAAACAAATGATTCATCCTCAATATCAAGTATTCAGTAAGGAAGATTCAATAGAAGTTGAAAAGAATCTTACGCCTATATACCCAACTACTTCTGGGATGCAACAAAATAAACTCAAAAAGATAATTGAAAGCTCACTGATTTACTGTGATGAAAACAATCTACTGAAGGAAGAATCTGAAAATAAGGATTATTCTGAATTTGGTAATCTTCTAGAAACTTTAAAGTTTCTTCATAAGCCACCCGTAGAAACTAATCTTTACGAATTAATTGAAGGTAAGCATCCAGCTCAACAAAAACTGATAAAAGAGGAACTAGTTGCACATATGCTATGTGCAGGTATTTTAAAGAATGAACTTGAAGGAAGAAAAGGACCATCAATGTCAAAAAATTCAATCTATGAAAAAGATTTTTTTGACTCTCTACCTTTCAATTTAACAAATTCGCAAAGAAAAGTTTGGAATGAGATTAAGGATGATATGTTGGCCATGGTTCCAATGAGAAGATTATTACAAGGTGATGTAGGATCAGGTAAGACAATCATAGGAGCATTAGCTGCCCTTCATGCTAAATCCAATGATTGGCAAACCGCAATTTTATGCCCTACTGAAATATTAGCTGAACAACACTTTTCCTCTTTTTCAGATTGGTTTGAGTCTTTAGGTATAAAAATTAGTCTGCTGACAGGATCTACAAGAGCTAAAGATAAAGTACCATTAATTAGAGAACTAGCTGAAGGTAATACAGACATTCTTATCGGAACTCATGCCATATTCCAAGAAGGAATTGAGTTTAAGAATCTTGGCTTAACAGTTATAGATGAGCAGCATAGGTTTGGAGTCCATCAGAGATTTTCAATGTTAGAAAAGGGAGGAGAAGCAAATCAGAGTCCACATCAATTAATTATGACCGCTACCCCAATTCCTAGAACTCTGGCAATGACGGTTTACGGCTCTCTAGAAACATCCATAATTGATGAGCTCCCACCCGGTAGAAATCCAGTTCAAACGTCATCGAGGCCTGATTCGCTTAGAGAAAAGGTCATCAAAAGAGTAGAAGAAGTTTGTTTAACCGGAAAAAGAGCCTATTGGGTTTGTACGTTAATTGAAGATTCTGAAGAGTTAGAAGCTCAATCAGCAGAAGAACTATACAAAGAGATATCAAATTCGTTACCAAAAGTTAAGGTTGGGCTTGTTCATGGCAGGCTTAAGAAAGATCAAAAAGATTCAGTCATAGAAAAATTTAGGAATGGAGATATACAACTTTTAGTTTGCACTACAGTTATTGAAGTGGGTGTAGATGTACCAGAGGCTACGCTAATGATTATAGAAAATCCAGAGAGATTAGGATTATCTCAGTTACATCAATTAAGAGGTCGAGTGGGAAGAAAAGCTAACACTGATTCTCATTGTCTGCTTCTTTATAAAGAACCTCTTTCTAGTCTCGCTGAAGAAAGAATAAAGACTATGGAACATACCAATGATGGTTTCAAAATAGCAGAGAAAGATTTGGAATTAAGAGGAGCTGGAGATATTTATGGTATCAGACAATCTGGTCTAATGGATCTGAAGATTGCAAACCCGATCAGAGACTCAAATCTATTGTTAGTTGCTCAAGAAGAAGCTATTGAATTAAGCAAAAATGAACAAGGGTTCGCTAAGACGCTTGTTGACAGATGGATAGGTAATAGAGTCGATTATTCTGATTCTTAAGAAGCTTTTCCTAATAAATAAAATTTCCTTTTGGGTGCAGGGTATCCCTCTATGGTGATGGATTTGTTTTGCAAATTTAATGCAGATTCAAATGATTTAAATGGCATCCACTTGGTACTCCTTTGCTCATTTTCATTTGTTACTACTAAATCGCTTTCAGCATGAACTTGTAGACTAAGGTTTCTAAAAATCGACTTGCACCCATTATCAGTATGGACAAAATGAACATTTGGCATTGATGCATATTTTCCATTAGAAGGTTCTATGGCTATACCAAATTCTTTTGGCGAAATAATTGTTTCAAGAACTAACTTTCCATTATCTGCTAGTAAATCTTTTAAATTATTCAGGTGCTCAAAAGGATTTCTTTGGTGATACAAGAGACCCATACTAAATATCACATCGAATTTAGAATTTGCTAACCCAGACTCTTCTAAGCGCTCAGGTATCATCATAATCTTTTCAGAGTTAACAAAATTATTAATAGCATAGAATTGTGAAACGTTTACCAGGTTAGGTTCTAGACAAAGAACTTTGTCTGCACCCATACCTACCATTCGAAAAGCATAGTATCCATTACCAGATCCAACATCAAGAATGGACTTACCATCTAAGTCAAGATTAAGTTCTTGAAATCTTTTCCATTTTTTTTCGGAGTCCCATTCGCTATCAATAAATATATCATTTATTCTAAAAGGTCCCTTCCGCCATGGGATTAGTTCCAAAAGTAAGCGTTCTATTTCGTCATTGTCTTTAATATCAAAATCTATATTAACCCCATTAATTAATTCAACTTCTGGATTATGAATAGAAGGTAATCTACTTAATATTTCTAACCAACTTTCAATTCTTCTGTCTTTCTTATTACTAAATGGATTATCTTTATATTGATAATACAATGTCTCTACTTCTTTAGAGATAAACATGCTCACTTTGAAAATACAAAGGTCCTGAAATTTAAATTAGATAAAATTTTCTCAGCCTTTATAAAACCAGCTTTTCTTGCTCTTAAAATATGTTCTTCTTCACATTCCGTCTTTAGAATCCCTTCCAAAGAATCTCGTTTTGCGGAAATTTCTAAATCAGAGTAACCATTTGCTGATTTAAATAGATGATGTGTATTAATAATTCTTTGATTTTCAAATTTATTTTCATAATGAACTTTCTCTGACAAAATTAAAATTCCATTTGGGATTAAAGCTTTAAATATTTTTTTGAATAGAATATCTCTTTCTTCCAGGTCCAAAAATTGAATGAGATAGTTTACAACTATTAGAGAAGCATTCTGTAAATCACTTTCCATAATATCTTCATTCAAGAAAATCAATGAGCTAGGAATTTTATAGTTTTTAAATATACGCTCGCACTCATCTATCATAGCCTCTGATTTATCAATCGCTATTATTTTAGCTTTGTTTGCGCCTTGAAGAATTGAAAAGCTAGAGGCTCCTAGAGAGCAACCAATGTCATAACAATTTGTATCATCCTTATAAAAATTTTTAGCATAATGGGTAATGATATTTAAACTAGTTTTATAGCCAGGAACAGATCTTTGTATCATATCTTCAAAAACTTCTGCTACCTCTTCATTGAAGGTAAAGGGCAAACCACTTAAATTGCCTTTTTCATAAATATTATCCTGCTTTCCCATAACAGCTATTGTAAAATCTAACCCCTTAATATGCCTAATTACTCTATAAAATCCCCTGAAAATAATGAAGAATGGGAAAGCTATCTCTTATTTAGATGGGAAGTACTTAGAAAACCTCTAGGTATGTCAAAAGAATCTTTAGCAGATTCCATAGAAGATAAAAGTTTTCATTTGATGGGAATAGATGAAAAAGAAAATGTAATCGCTTCAGGCAGAGTGCATTTTAATTCTGAAAATGAAGCTCAAATAAGATATATGGCCGTAGATAGTAGGTTTAAAAGGAGGGGTATAGGCTCAGAGATTGTTGATAAATTAGAAAAATATGCAACTTCTAAGGGAGCAGGAATCATGGTTTTAAATGCAAGAGAAGAGGCAATAAGTTTCTATTCAAACCTTGGTTACAAAGAGGTATGTCCATATCATTCTGATACAGGCATACCTCATAAAACTATGAAAAAAAGTCTTCTTATTTAAAGCAAAGGAGCAATCACTAAACTTACAATTGCCATTACATTAATTAGAATGTTCATTGATGGTCCTGATGTGTCCTTGAAAGGATCTCCGACGGTGTCACCAACAACAGCTGCTGAGTGAGTATCAGTTCCTTTACCGCCAAGGTTTCCTTTTTCAATGTACTTCTTAGCATTGTCCCAAGCACCCCCAGCATTCGCCATGAATAATGCCATAAGCACGCAAACTAGAAGACCTCCCGCAAGCATTCCACCCAAAGCCTCAGCTCCAATTCCTAGTCCAACTAAAGGTGGTGCCGAAACAGCAATGACTCCAGGTAAGAGCATTTTCTTAAGTGCTGCTGCTGTTGCAATATCTACACATTTTGCAGTATCAGGCTCTGCATTACCTTCTAAAAGTCCTGGGATTTCTTTGAATTGTCTTCTTATTTCATTAATCATTTCAAAGGCGGCATCTCCAACAGCTGTCATAGTAATTGAAGCTATTAAGAAAGGTATTGCTCCTCCAATAAATATACCAATTAGTACTGTAGGGTTAGATAAAATGAGTTGAAGTGGCTCGGCTCTATTAGCAGAAACTGTTTCAACAAAAGCCGAAATTATTGCTAGCGCTGCTAAAGCAGCAGCTCCGATAGCGAAACCCTTACCAATAGCAGCGGTAGTGTTACCTTGCTCATCTAATTCGTCTGTAATTACTCTAGTCTCAGAAGGCATACCTGCCATTTCTGCTATCCCTCCAGCATTATCTGCTACAGGTCCATAAGCGTCTATAGCCATGGTTATACCTACAGTCGACAACATGCCAACTGCGGCAATACCAACACCATAAAGACCAGTTAATTCAGTTGAAATATAAATAATGAGAATAATGCAAGCTATAGGTAGGACCACAGATTGCATACCTACTGAAAGTCCTGTGATCATTACGGTCGCAGAGCCAGTTTGACCAGCTTCAGCGATCTTTATTACTGGGTTAGAGCCAGTATAGTATTCCGTAATTAACCCAATAGCTATTCCACCTACTGAACCACAAACAACAGCCAACCAAACATCAAAACCATTAGTTCCAACTAAAGCATTAGTTAAAAAATAAGCCGCTATGATAAAAATAAATGGCGCACCCATAGTACCCCATCTCATTGCATTTGCAGGTGAAGACTTCGAAAACAGTCTAACAATTACAATTCCTAGAATAGAAGCTATCAAACCTATTGAAGCCAATGCCAAAGGTAAGAACATCATTCCGTCTTTGTCTGCTTGAGAAAATTCAGAGGTTATGAGATAAGTTGATGCTATTGCTATACAAGCCACCATTGAACCACAATAAGATTCAAAAATATCTGAGCCCATCCCAGCTATATCACCTACATTATCTCCGACATTATCAGCTATCACTCCAGGATTTCTTGGGTCATCTTCCGGAATCCCAGCCTCTACTTTGCCCACTAAATCTGCGCCGACATCAGCACTTTTGGTATAGATCCCTCCACCAACTCTTGAAAATAGAGCCACGATAGATGCACCCATCGCAAAACCTTCAATTGAATGTGCGTCACCACTTAAAATATAAAAGAGTGTTCCTAGACCAATCAAACCGAGTGAAGCTACACAAAGACCCATAATCGAACCGCCATAAAAAGCTACGGATAAAGCCGCTTCAGCACCCGAGTCAGAAGCAGCTGTTGCTGTTCTTACATTTGCTTTTGTAGCAGAGTACATACCTATCCAACCGGCTACAGAGGAAGATAAGGCCCCTGCGAAAACAGCTATTGCAGTTCCTTCACCCAATGAAAACCATACTAAAACTATAACTATTAATGCAAAAATGCTTAAGTAAGTATATTCGGTCTTCATAAAGGTCATTGCACCAAGATGTATTTGGTCACCGATTTTCTTTACACTCTCATCTCCTTCAGGAAATCTTGTAACAACTAGATAAATACCCAAAGCAACTAATAAGCCTAAAACACCAAGCATTGGTGGTACTGCAAGATAACTTTCTAACATTATTTCTCCTCAAAAATATTGGAATTTCTAATCCAAGCGCGTAGTCTAACGGTAACGAGGTTTAATTAAAATATTATTTTTCAGAATGGAAAGTTTCTAAATCAAATTCATCCTCAGAGACTGCAACTACACTAGAAACCATAGCGTCTCCAGTAACATTAACAGCAGTTCTCGTCATGTCCAGCAACCTATCAACCCCTATAATTAAGGCAATACCTTCTACTGGTAAACCAACCTGTTCAAGAACCATTGCAAGCATAATTAAACCAACTCCGGGAACGCCAGCAGTTCCTATAGATGCAAGGGTTGCAGTAAGAATGACCATCAAGTAATCGACCATAGAAAGTTCAATGTTGTAAGCCTGAGAAATAAAGACTGTAGCTATGCCTTGCATTATAGCTGTTCCATCCATATTAATTGTGGCCCCAAGTGGCACCGTAAAAGATCCAATTGAAGAGTTCACACCTATTTTATTTTTTACTGTATCCAAAGTTATAGGCATTGTTGCGCTGCTTGAAGAGGTACTGAAAGCAAAGACAGCAAGCGATCTTACTTTCATGAAAAACTTAATAGGATTTAATCGTGCTAAAAGAGTCAATAAACTGCCGTAAGTTACGAATGCATGGAAGATTAAAACAAAAACAAGTAAAAAGAAGTACTTTGCTAAATCGCCAATCATACCGAATCCTTGAACAGCAAATAGTGAGAAAAGTAACGCAAAGATTCCATAAGGCGCAAGTTCGATGAGCATCCTTACCAAACTCAAGATAACATCATTTATTAATTCAAAAGCATTCTTCAATGGTTCACCTGCAGACCCAAGACTCTTTAAAGCAATTCCAAATAAAAGCGAGAAAACAATGATTTGAAGCATATTTCCTTCAGCCATGGCGGCAATGGGATTTGTTGGAAAAATATTGATTAAAACTTCTTTTATGGATGGTGCCTCAGTTGAGGCGAAAGTTGTTGGTAAAGCTAGATCAATTCCTATACCAGGTTGAAATAAAAGAGCGAAGGAAAGTGCTATCGTTATAGCTATTGCTGTTGTTAATAAATATAGAGATAAAGTTTTGATACTTATAGTGCCTATTCTGGAAGTAGAAGAAATTGAAACAACGCCACAAACCAGAGAGAAAAATACAAGAGGAACGATTACTAACCTTAAAGAGGCTATGAAAATTTGTCCTACAACATCCAATAAACCTTCGGTGAAAAAATCTATCAAAATTAATTGGCCTATACTCCCTAATAAACCTGCATCATTAACCAATTTAAGCAAGATACCACCAGCCATGGCCAAAAGCATGGAAAGAATAATTCTAGAAGTTAGAGTCATTAGTTAACCTATTTCAACCATCTCAAAATCTTCTTTGCCTACTCCGCAATCAGGACAAATCCAATCTTCGGGTACGTCTTCCCATTTTGTTCCGGGCTCAATACCATCATCCGGCCAGCCTTCCTCTTCATCATAAATCAGACCACAAACAATGCATTCCCACTTTTTCAAAGCTTACTCCTTTTTCAAAAAAAGATATTCTAACTCAACTTTATTAGCAACTTAGACTAAAGTATCAATCTTCTCGACAAGTATTGTTTGCCGATGTACAAAACAAAGAAAATTTTAAGCTTTATTAAATTAATGAGAGCAGATAAACCAATTGGTACTGCACTTCTATTATGGCCTACCCTTAGTGCTTTTTTTATTCTGACAGATGGTAATCCAAACTTACTCTTAATATTCTTATTTATGCTTGGAACATTTTTAATGAGATCAGCAGGCTGCGTGATAAATGATTACTTTGACAGAGATTTTGATGGAAAAGTAGAAAGAACAAAAAATAGACCTATGATTACTGGTGAAATTAGACCTATTGAAGCCTTGAGTCTTTTTACTTTATTGGTATTACTTTCTGCTTCTCTACTATTCTTCATGAATCTTCTAACTATTTATATGGCTATAGTTGGTCTAGCCCTGGCGACTATTTATCCCTTAAGTAAAAGATTTTTTTCTGTACCTCAGATTTTTTTAGGACTCGCTTTTTCCTGGGGGATAATTATGGTATCTGCAGCTGAAACAAATAACATAAGCAACATTAGTCTCTTATTATTTTTTTCATGTTTTTTTTGGATTATTGCTTATGACACTGCTTATGCACTATGTGATAAGAAAGATGATTTAAATTTAGGGATAAATTCTTCAGCAATTACTTTTGGAAGTGTCGTAGTTCCTCTCTTCTTTTTGTTTCATCTCACTTCTATTTTGATATTAGTTTATGCGGCGGTTCTTCTTAATTTACATACTAGTTTTTACCCTTTCGCACTATTCAGTTTCTTACTAGCTATTTACCAAACCTATCTAATTAAAGACCAAATAAGTAGTCAGTGCCTTAAAGCTTTCAAAAATAATAATTGGCTAGGGCTATCTATCTTTCTAGGTTCCATTTTAGGTGTTTCGCTATGAAGATAGATTTCATAGATTCAATAGAAAAAATTAATAAAGAAGACTGGGAAGCTGTTTTAAGTAGTAAATATCCTTTCTTAAAATATGAATTCTTAAAAGCTCTAGAAGTAACAAATTGTGTGTCTCCCGAGCAAGGATGGACACCGTTGCATTTGATTGCTTCAGAAAATAAAAGAATTATGGCCATTATGCCGCTGTATATAAAAACAGATTCGCAAGGAGAATTCATCTTTGATTGGTCATGGGCCGATGCATATTACAGAAATGGACTTAACTACTATCCAAAACTAGTAAGTTCGATACCTTTTACTCCTGCAAGTGGCCCCAGAATACTTATTACCGATGAAACAAGAAGTAGGGAAATTATCCAAGAAATATCCAAAGCTCTTAAGCAAATCACTGAAGAAAGTGATTTCTCAAGTGTACACATTCTTTTGGCTAATAAAGATGAAATTAAAGATTTCTCACAAGAAGATTTTAGCTTAAGAACAAGTTACTCTTTTCATTGGTTTAATAATCACTACCTTAGTTTTGAAAATTTTCTACAAGATATGACCTCAAGGCAAAGAAAAAATATTAAGAAAGAAAGAAAGAAGATTAATGACCAAGGAGTTACGGTATCTAGAGTATGTGGCAGTGCAATCACTCTAGAAATGCTTGAGACTTTTTATCAGTTCTATCAAGTAACCTACTTAAAAAGAGGCATGCGCGGATATTTAAATTTTGAATTTTTTAAAAAAATTGTAGAGTCCATTCCCGAGACTATTATGTTGGTGCTTGCAAAAAATAATTCAGGAGAATATGTAGCGGGTGCTTTAAACTTTTTTGACGATGAAAAGCTTTATGGCCGTTACTGGGGATGTCTAGAAGAATATGATTCTCTTCATTTTGAAACATGCTATTACCAAGGTATTGAGTTCTGTATTGAAGAAAAACTTAGATCTTTTGATCCAGGTGTTCAAGGTGAACACAAGATTAAAAGAGGTTTCTGCCCTATTGAGACTTTCTCTCTTCACTGGATAAAGGATTTAAGATTTAAAGAAGCTATCGATGATTTTTTAGATAGAGAAAGAGAGCATATTCTAGAATATAACCAAGATCGAAGAGCTCTATTGCCCTTCAAAAAAGAAGTAACTATCGACTTATATGACAAAATTTAAATTGCTCAATGAAGAAACTTTAAAAGAAGGTTTTGATTTCCTGGCAAAAAGAGAGCCAGGTTTTAAGAAAGTACTTGAAGAAAAAAATTATGAGATAAATCCCTTCAGCAAGAAAGAAGGTTTTGAAGGACTGATAAGTTTGATTGTCGAACAGCAATTATCAGTCGCTTCCGCACAAGCTATCTTTGGAAGAATGAAAATTTTAGTAAAGCCCTTTACTCCAGAGAAGTTTCTATCTGTAAATCCCGAGAAATTTAAAGAAGTAGGATTGAGCAAACAGAAGATAGATTATTGTTCCGGTATCGCTAAAAAAATTGTTGATAATGAATTAGATCTTAAAGCTCTCAAAAACAAAGGAGATTCACAGGTTATTAAGGAGCTAATTGAAATTAGAGGTATTGGAGAATGGACTGCCCAATGCTATTTAATGGCATGCTTAAAAAGGCTTGATGCTTGGCCTTATTCTGATTTAGGACTAATTGTAGCTGCCCAAAGAATGAAGGGGCTCAAAGATAGACCTGACTATTTGACAATGGAAAAAATCTCTGAACCTTGGTCTCCCTTCAGAAGTCTAGCTGCGTTAATATTATGGTCGACTTATGATAAAGAATAAGATTAGTAGATATAAACATAGCAAGAGAGGTTTAAATCAACTTCTACGTTTGTATGAGAGGAATTATTTAAAACTTGTTCACTTATTCCCTATCGCAGATCATGAGAAAAGTATGGTCTATTTGATACCTGAAGGTGTATTGAATAAAGAAATAAAAATTTCCCGTAAAAGATTATCCAGTCATACATCAGTCATGGAGATCTATAAATCTAAGTCTCTATCTTTATTACAAAATACGGAAATTGAAATATATATCTACCATGATGCAAAAATGGCTGAGGTAAGAAAATTCAATGGTAAAAGGCAATTCTGGTTAAGAAATAAATATCCCAATAAGAATATGCTCAGTAAAGATGAAAAATTCCAATGGAATTTCTTCTTGGAAGAGTTCTTAACTCATACAAAAACACATGGATTAAGCATTCTAAAGAACGCACTATAAAGGTGCTTCTGCACATTTTAAGAACTTTTCAATAGAAATTTATCTACTTTTTGCACAAAAATTGTTCTTTTATGCTTTTTGACGTGCTACTATTCGTCGGCTTTTAATTACGAATGGAGAAATTAATGACAAAATATGAATATATATGGCTCGACGGTTATGAGCCTGAAGCTAACTTGAGAAGTAAAGTTAAAGTAACAGATGGAGAGCCACCTGCGTGGTCTTTTGATGGTTCCTCCACTTTACAAGCAGAAGGCGGAAGTTCCGACTGTATACTTTTACCAGTTCAACAATACGAGAATCCTACAAATGAGGGTTCCTTAGTTTTGTGTGAAGTTGAAACTGGCGAACATGAAACTCACCCATCAAATTTCAGAGCAGCAGCAGCCTCTGTTGTTACTGACGAATGGTGGTTTGGATTTGAACAAGAATATTTCTTGACTAACCCAGATGGTACAATTCTAGGTTGGGAAGATGGAACTCCTACTAGGCCACAAGGTGAATACTACTGTGCCGTTGGAGCGGCTAATGTCAAAGGCAGGGAAATAAGCGATGCACATTTGGATGCTTGCCTGGATGCAGGTATTGAGCTTACAGGTACAAATGCCGAGGTTGCTTTAGGTCAGTGGGAATATCAATGCTTCGGTAAGGGCATAAAAGCAGCTGATGACTTGTGGATGAGCAGATATATACTTTATAAAGTAGCTGAAGAATTCGGCGTATCAGTAAACATCCACCCCAAGCCAAAAACTGGAGACTGGAATGGATCAGGGATGCACTCTAACTTTTCTAATGAAGAAATGAGAACTTCAGGTAGTGAAGAGCTATTCAGTTCTATGTGCGATAAATTGGGCGAAGTGCACAAAGAAGGCATTGCATTATACGGTTCTGATAATGATATGCGCTTAACAGGATTGCATGAAACTCAAAGTATAGATCAGTTCTCTTACGGAGTTAGTGACAGAGGAGCTAGTATCAGAATTCCTATCTATACTGTTGAACATGATTGGAATGGATACTTAGAAGACAGAAGGCCCGCTTCTAATGCAGATCCTTACAAAATTGTAGCGCATATAGTCGGAACATTAACTTCTTAAGTTCGTAAATTTAATATCCGGAGACTAGTTCTCCGGATATGTTTTTAGAGTGAATATATCTTTTCTCTCAGAGCTCAGCACTGGCATTGTCATTCTTGACGATAGTCTAGAAATAATATTTATCAACTCCTCAGCCCTATCAATTCTCGATACAACAGAGAAGAACTCGATAGGCAGCACCATTGACCAAATTTTTTATGAAAAACCTGAAAGCATTAATGATTTTGTTGGTGCTTTAGAGCTCAATAGAAATTTTACCAAAACAGATACCGTCCTAAATCTGAAGAAAGGAAAAAAAGTTTTTTGTACTTATTTAGTACATTCAATAGAAAACAATAATGAAAAAGGCCTAATGCTTGAAATAATTGATAAAGAAAGTTCTTCTGAATTAATCGAAAGATACAGAATGAAAACAAATCAACAAATATCTCAAGATTTTGTTAGAGGCCTAGCACATGAAATAAAAAATCCTTTAAGCGGCATTAGAGGTTCAGCTCAACTTCTTAGCAATAAACTGAATAATCAAGATTTGCAAGAATACACAGATATAATAATAAAGCAGACGGATAGACTGACTTCCCTTGTAGATAATATTTTGGGACCGAATAAAAAACCCGATTTTCAGTTTCAAAATATTCACTATCCTATAGAGAATGTTCTTAAGCTAATAGATAACGAGTCTGGATACGAAGATATCAAGATAATTAAAGATTTTGATCCGAGCATTCCAGACCTATTTATTGATAGTTATTTGATCGAAAATAGCATACTCAATCTTACAAAGAATGCACGGGATGCGCTCATTGACTCAAACACCTCCAATCCTGAAATAAATATCGTCACAAGGATTTCTCATGGAGAAATGATTGACGGCGAAAAAAATGCAATGGTTTGTAAGATATCGATAATCGATAATGGACCAGGTATTCATGAGGAAATTAAAGACTCTATATTCTTTCCAATGATCACAGGCAAAGACAAAGGGACCGGACTTGGACTTTCTATTACACAAGGGATCATTTCTCAACATAAAGGCAATATACACTTTACAAGTGAGCCCAATAGAACAGAATTCTTTATTAATATTCCAGTAAATACTCAAAAAGATATAGACTTAAAAACTAGTAATGGATAAAAATGTTTGGGTAGTCGATGATGATGAATCGATCAGATGGGTTCTTGAAAAAGGTCTTTCTGATGGAGGAATGGATGTGCAAACTTTTGATTCTGCTAATAAGGTTATAAAAAAACTTGAAACAGAAAATCCGCATCTCATCCTTACAGACATTAGAATGCCTGGCCCCAGTGGTATAGACCTATTGGACAAAGTAAAAGAGCTTCGACCAGATATCCCTGTAATTATTATGACTGCTCATTCAGATCTAGACAGTGCTGTTGAATCTTATGAACATGGTGCATGGGAATATTTACCTAAACCATTTGATATTGAGGAAGCATTATCAATGGTTAAAAGGGCTACATCGGCTGATGAGGTTAATAAGGAAGAACCAACAGAAACTCAGGCTGAAGTAATTGGAGAAGCTCCTGCAATGCAAGAAGTCTTTAGGGCGATAGGTAAATTATCAAATTCAAATTCTACTGTTTTGCTTAATGGCGAATCTGGTACTGGAAAAGAGCTTGTTGCAAGAGCCCTTTACCAGCATAGTCCTAGAAAAGATAAAACCTTCATTGCCTTAAATATGGCAGATATCCCCAAAGAACTTTTAGAAGCAGAACTCTTTGGGCATGAGAAAGGTGCTTTTACTGGTGCAGATGAAAGAAGGATCGGAAGATTTGAACAGGCAGATGGAGGTACTTTATTTCTAGATGAAATTGGAGATATGCAACTTGAAACTCAAACTAGACTTTTAAGGGTACTTTCTAATGGAGAATTTTATAGAGTTGGAGGCAGAGAGCCGATAAAAGTTGATGTCAGAATCATTACGGCAACGCACCAAAATATCGAAGATTTAGTTAAAGCTGGAAATTTCAGAGAGGACCTTTTCCATAGACTTAATGTAATTAAACTATCCTTGCCGAAGTTAAATGAAAGAAAAGAAGATATTCCAACTTTAGTAAAACATTTCTTTCAGAAATCTTCAGATGAACTTGTTGAAGAGAAAAAATATCTGTCTGCAGAAGTAGAAGACTATTTTATGACTCTTTCTTGGCCAGGCAATGTCAGACAACTAGAAAATACTTGTAGATGGCTCACAGTCATGTCTCCAACCAGAGAAGTAAAACTGGAGGATCTACCAGATGATCTTAAAGTAGAAAATATAGAAAATATAAATGACTGGACTAAGGTCTTACAGACCTGGTCAGAGAATTATTTAGCAAAAGGTAACAACAATTTGCTTGAAGAAGCTATTCCAGACTTTGAAAGAACTATCATTAAAGTTGCTCTCAATAAAACTATGGGAAGAAAAAAAGAAGCTGCGGAATTGCTCGGTTGGGGGAGGAATACTCTAACTAGAAAAATTAAAGAGCTTGGCTTAGATAACTAATTACTTTGCTTTTACAAGGGGCATGCCACTCTGTGTCCAGTTCATCATCCCACCAGAAAGAACATTTACGTTTATATAACCCTGCTTTTTTAACTCTCCTGAGGCTTTAGAAGAAACAGTACCATTTTTACAAATTAGAATGATGCAATCTTCTTCGCCAGCCTTAAAGAGTGCATCTTCTTTTAAAAGATTACTTGGATGAAGGTTCATAGCACCTGCAACTGTACCAGCTCCATATTCAGCAGAGCTTCGTAGGTCATATATGAAAGGGTTCTCTTTATTGATCAGTCTTGTCATCTCTGAATTATCAACCTTAGTACCACCTTTTCTTCTTTCATAGATAATCAAAGCCGCAATAAGTGTTAATAGGACTAAAACTGCCAAAAAATTATCACTTATAAACACGAAGAATTTATTCATATCCGGACAGGATTATATAGATTACTAAGTTAAAATATAAAAAACTTTTAACAAAATTATGAAATCAAAACTTGTTCTGGTCAGACATGGTCAAAGTGAATGGAATGCAAAAAATCTGTTTACGGGTTGGAAAGATCCTAAATTAACTGATCTAGGAATTCAGGAAGCAATAAAAGCTGGAGATTTATTAGAAACTAGAAATCTGAAATTTGATCTTATGTTCACTTCAGATTTATTTAGAGCTCAAGAGACTGGTCGCTTGATCTTAGAGCAGATGAATCAAACCGATATAGAGGTTATTGAAGATCAGTCTCTTAATGAGAGAAATTATGGAGACTTAGCAGGGCTTAATAAAGATGAAGCGAGAGAGAAGTGGGGAGAAGAACAAGTACATATTTGGAGACGATCTTTCGATGTTCCCCCGCCAGGTGGGGAGAGTCTAAAAAATACTGCTGAAAGAGTGCTTCCTTACTTTGAACTTGAAATCATGCCAAAGGTTAAAGAGGGATTAAATATCTTAGTTGCAGCACATGGAAATTCTTTAAGATCTTTGGTGATGGAATTGGAAAAGATTAGTTCTGAAGAGATAGTGAAATTAGAAATAGCTACTGGCAATCCTTTGACTTATGAATATTCGAACGGAGAATTTGTTAGGATTGATTAAAATCGAACAGTAATACCTGAAGCCTTCATGGCCTCTTTGGCTTCTTTGATAGAGAACTCTGAAAAATGAAAGATACTTGCAGCTAAGACTGCTTCAGCTCCTCCAATTTTTACTCCGTCTATTAAATGATCAAGATTTCCAACTCCACCAGAGGCTATAACAGGAATAGATATTCCAGAAGACACTTTAGAAACTAAGTTATTATCAAAACCTTCTTTTGTTCCATCTCTATCCATGCTGGTAAGAAGAATTTCACCTGCGCCATATTGAACAACCTTTTCGGTCCATTCTAAAACATCTATACCAGTTCTATTCCTGCCTCCGTAAGTAACAACCTCCCAGCTATTTTCTTTATCAGTCTTGGCTTTAGCATCAACAGCAACAACAATACATTGTGATCCAAATTTATCAGCCGCTTCCTTCACGAAGCTAGGATTCTCTACTGCTGAAGTATTTATGCTTACCTTATCTGCACCAGATCTTAAAAGTTTCTTAATATCTTCTATCTTCCTTACTCCACCTCCAACGGTAAGAGGGATAAAAACCTGACTCGCTATACTTTCAACAGTCTTATAAGTCGTGTCTCTTGTCTCATGACTGGCAGTAATATCTAACATAGTGATTTCATCAGCTCCTTCAGTATCATATCGTTTTGCAATTTCGACTGGATCACCAGCATCACGGATATTCAAGAAATTTACTCCCTTAACTACTCTACCCTTATCTACATCAAGACAAGGAATAATGCGCTTTGCAACAGACATGATTACTTTCCTAATACCTCGAGTACATCTGCGTAAGTAAAAGCTTTCTCATAAAGTGCTCTTCCGCATATCACACCTGAGATATTCTTTTTATCTGCAAGTTGGGTAATATGATCTAGAGAGGAGACACCTCCAGAAGCAATTATAGGAATTTTTGTTTGGTTTGCTAAGTCTGATGTAGCCTCGATATTAGGTCCTATCATCATCCCATCCTTTGATATATCAGTGAAGATAATAGCTGCGATAGGATCATCCTCAAATTTTTTGATCAGCTCGGAGGGAGAAATTCCAGAGCCCTTGAGCCAGCCTTGAGTTTTTACAACACCGTCAAGAGCATCAATACCTAGAACCAAACGATTTGGAAACTTACTACAGAAGTCTTTCAACATATCGGGTTCTTCAACAGCAGAAGTTCCCATAATAACTCTCTCTATACCTTCATTTAAATACTCAGATGCCGACTCAAAACTTCTAATACCCCCTCCTATTTGTATTCTTTTTTCCGGAAACTCTGCAATGATAGAAAATATAATTTCTTGATTCATAGGTTGACCATTAATAGCACCATCTAAATCAACTATATGTAGAATTTCTGCCCCTTGTGAAAACCAAGAACCTGCTGTTGAGATTGGATCTTCAGAGAATATGGTTTCTTCATCCATTTTCCCTTCTCGCAACCTAACGCATTTCCCATTTTTTAAGTCTATTGCTGGAATTACTATCATCTAAATGCTCCAGTTTAAAAAGTTTTTATATAACTGTAATCCTGCACTTTGACTCTTTTCAGGGTGAAACTGGACAGCAAAAATATTGTCCTTCGCAAAAGATGACACAAACTTTTCACCATGAATTGTTTCGGTAAGAGCATCTTTAGATGAGGGACAGCAATAACTATGAACAAAATAAAAATAACTAGAATCTATAATATCCTTTAGTAGAAAGTGTTCTTTTAAATAATTGACCTGATTCCATCCCATATGAGGGACTTTGATATCTTGATTAGACTGAATTTTACATACTTTTCCGTTCAACAAGCCCAATCCTTCGACCCCACCATTTTCTTCACTTGATTCTAAAAGCATTTGCATACCTACACAGATAGCGAGAGTAGGTTTCTTTTTAACTTCTTCAAGCACTGTCTCTTTTAAATCGTTAGAAAAGGCCTCCATGCAATCCTTAATGGCACCCACTCCTGGAAATACCAATTTATCAGAAGTTTTGATAACTTCCTGATCAGAGGTTATGACTATATTCTCTTTTTGTGAGACAGCCTCTAGGGCCTTGCTCACAGAGTGAAGATTACCCATACCATAATCGATAACAGCAATTTGTGTCATCTATTAAAGTCCTACAAAGCTCCTTTTGTTGAAGGGATGATATCAGCCTGTTTTGAATCTATTTCTAGAGCCATCCTTAATGCCCTTCCAAATGCTTTAAAAATGGTTTCAATTTGATGATGGGTGTTTTCACCATAGAAGTTTTCAATGTGAAGAGTCATAAAAGCGTGATTGCTGAGTGATTGAAAGAAATGTTCGAACATATTGACATCAATGCCCCCAACCTCTTCTTTAACAAAATCGACTTTCATGAACAATCCAGGTCTTCCCGAAAAATCTAATACAACTCTTGAAAGAGCTTCATCTAGTGGGATATAGGACTGACCATATCTTCTTATACCCTTTTTGTCTCCTATTGCTTTATTAAAGGCTTCTCCTAGTGAAATACCTATATCTTCGATGGTGTGGTGATCGTCAATATGTAAATCGCCCTTAGCTTTAATACTAAGGTCAATCATTCCATGTCTGCCTATCTGATCAAGCATATGTTCAAGAAAAGGTAATCCGGTATCAAACTCTGTTTTACCTGTCCCGTCTAGATTTAGCTCAATAACTATTTGAGTCTCCGAAGTATCTCTATTAACAACTACCTTTCTCATAATAAATTCCAATAAGGGCGCGCATTATATCTAATATGTTCAAGTTCTTCATTACTAGTACAATTAACGTAATATTTGTATGTCTGAACTTAGTAAAAAACTGATCAAATGGCACAAGAAATCAGGTCGTAAAGATTTGCCTTGGCAGATTCAAACGAATCCATATAAAGTTTGGATATCTGAAGTCATGCTTCAGCAGACTCAAGTACAAACTGTAATACCTTATTACCTAAGGTTTATAGATAGATTCCCTGATATTAATTCACTTGCCGAATCCAATGAAAACGAAGTTTTAAGTTATTGGTCCGGGTTGGGTTATTACTCAAGGGGAAGGAATTTACTTAAGACTGCAAAGATTCTTCAAGATGATTTCAATTCCATAATGCCTCAGTGCTCTGAAAAATTAGAATCATTGCCTGGAATTGGAAAATCGACTGCTGGGGCCATTCTCTCTTTAGGTTTTAAACAAAAAGCTCCTATTCTAGATGGAAATGCAAAGCGACTATTAGTCAGATATTTTAAAGTGGAGGAACCTATTGATTCTACTAAGACAATTAAGAATCTTTGGAAAATAGCCTCTAAGAATTTGCCTCATCAAGAATGCGATGTTTATACTCAGGCAATTATGGATGTGGGCTCCTTGATTTGTAAAAGAAAGAGTCCTGATTGTGAAAATTGTCCATTAAATAAAACATGCCTCTCATTCAAAGAAGGTATTCAAGATTCACTTCCTCTTAAATCTCCTTCAAAAAAGAAACCAAGCAAACAGCTCTATTGGCTGCTTTTGCAAAATAAAGAAGGTGAAGTTCTCTTGGAAAATAGAACCTCAAAAGGTGTATGGAGAGGTTTATGGACCTTTATAAGTTTTGATGAGATAGAATCAAGAAAAGAATTTATTAAAAGACTCCCCAAAGGTTATGAATTTATAGAACAGCATTTAAAGCTAAAACACACCTTCACTCACTATAAATTGGATATAGATACTACTTTAGTGAGATTAAATGAAGATTTCCAAAATCTAGATAATAATAAAGTGTGGTTTAATAACAAAGAATTATCAGAGATTGGCTTGCCAATGCCTGTAACCAAAATTTTAAAAGATCATATTGAAGATGCGCAAAGTTTTTTGTAAGAAATACGGTGAAGAGTTAGAAGGATTGGATAAACCTCCCTATCCAGGACAAAAAGGTGAAGACATATTTGATAATGTATCAAAAAAAGCTTGGGAGGAATGGTTGGAACACCAAAAGATGCTCATTAATGAAGGTCAAATAAACCTTGCAGATAGGGACTCTCGAAAATGGCTAAATGAGCAAATGGATCTTTTTCTGTCAGGAAAAGATTATGCAAAACCAATGGGGTTCAAGCCAGTTGAGTAAAACCTACTTTTTTAGAGTCAATTAATTGTATACAATCGCAACACCTTAAATGCCCAGATAGCTCAGTCGGTAGAGCAAAGGACTGAAAATCCTTGTGTCGGTGGTTCGATTCCACCTCTGGGCACCACTTCCCAAGCATTTTTAGCCAAAATGGTTTGTAAAGTAGTAAAGTATAAATCATGTCTAAATTACCTGACCCAAGAGAGATCGTCCTAGATAAAGAGGTAAATGTTTCTAATGGTATCAAAGGACATCAACACCAAGAAAAGAACCAACTCAAAAAAAAATATTTTGAGATTCATGACCTGGAGATTTGATGTGTATTTCCCTGCTTTCATAGTCTTTGTTATTACTCTAATTCCTTTGTTTTTTACAAAGTTACTTTTTATTGCAAATTGGGAAAGACCTAAAGATTTAAATGGGATAGATGCGAGAGTGATTATCTTCTGGGGCTATGTGTTTGGGATGGTTCTACCGATAGGTCTTGTTGCATTCAGAGGTTATATTATTTAGAAATATGAAGGCTCCATTGATATTTTTATTATGCGTAGTGATATTTGTAATCTCTATGGTGTGGCTTTCTATGTAATTGGCATGAAAGACTTAACCATCATCCCTCTTGTTATACTAGTCCTTAGTGGTTGTTCATCCGAATATAATCAATGTGTTGAAATTGAATCTAAAGAATTTTTTATAACAGACGAAGTTGCTGAAATGAGAGCACAAAATATATGCTACAGAGAGCCTGTGAATTTTCAAAATCAAGAAGAGGCTATTCAAGCTTATCTTGAAGAAGAAACTTGTATCGAAATGAATATGCTGAAAATACTACAATCCAATAAAATTGCCTCAAGAAATGCTCATGATGTGTGCACAATGAGAATTTTTAACGAGGATTTTGGAACTTAATAATTTTAGGAAGTCCCAGATGAAAAAATTACTGCTTATATTTGGTCTAATAATTTCCTCTAATTCTTGGGCCGAAAAGATTACTGAACAAGAAGTAATTGCAAAGGTAAATCAATTTTTTGAACTAATAGATATAGAGGTTTATAAGAAGGAAAAAGTATTAACTATTCTCACTAATGACTTCCAAATATTTGAAATGGGAAAATCCTGGGATATGAATGAATTTGATGAGTTTCTTCAAGAAGCCTCTAAAACAACAATAACAACTGATTGGGTTCTTACAGACTTCGTTGTATCCATAGATGAAAACTCTGCTCATGTTTCTTATGTAAATGATGGTATTTTCAAAACAATTGATAATGAATTAGTGATTTCAAATTGGCTTGAAAGTGTTTATCTGATTAAAGAAAAGGGAGAATTGAAATTAAAGTTCCTTCAATCAGATTTAGTGATTAGAGAAACTAAATGAAATATCTAGAACTAGAATTAGAACTCCAAACTCTTCTATAATTGGTACCTAAATGTTCATTAAAACTATATCTTTTTTACTTTTCTTTTTTTGTACCTTCTTTTTGCTTATAGGGGTTTATTTAATAAGTGTCTCATTGACTAATTTCCAAGGAGAATTGCTAATAGTAAATCTCTTATCTTCTTTGATGTGTTTTGCAATTTCTGGAGCTTTATACTTACTTAGAAAAAAATTAAATGAAAAAAATATTGATTAGTTATTTCAATATTCAAATGAAAAAATTACTAGTCTTATACCTGATTTCATTCGCTTCTTTTAGCGTTTATTCAAACTATACATTAGATCAAGAAACGTCAATTGCGGAGATTAATGGAATCTCGCTTGCCTACAAAAGTATTGGCATGGAGGAAGATCCACCTGTACTAATGGTAATGGGCCTACTGGCGTCACATAAAGTTTGGGGAGAAACCATTGTCAATGGGCTTGTCGATTCCGGATACAGGGTCATCCTCTTTGATAATAGAGATACAGGAGATAGTGAGAAGCTAGATAGGCTAGGAAGACCCAACCTTTATTGGAAATACTTTCTTTATTCCCTGGGTATTGGTTTTAATGCACCATATACACTCGAAGATATGGCATATGATGGTGTTGCATTATTAGACCATCTAGAAATTGAAGAGGCTCATATAATTGGAGCTTCTATGGGGGGCATGATAGCTCAAATAATAGCCTCTAAATTTCCAGACAAGACGACCAGCTTAATATCACTTATGTCGTCTCCAAGAATTCCAAAGACCTCTGAGATTTCGCAAGGAAATCAGGAAAATCTAAGAAATATGGAAGATGTTGATGAGGAGGGAGCGCGAGAATATGGCTTTTATCCAAGAGCAATGCCAAGGCAATTGACTGCAATTTTTAAGGCTGGAGACAGGTCTGAGATTGTAAAAAATATCTCCGTGCCAACGCTGGTACTTCATGGAGAAGATGATGCACTATTGCCCGTAAGTTATGGAAGGCTTACTTCACAACTCATACCAAACTCAACATTTAAAGTTTACAAAGATATGGGTCATAATTTACCCAAAGAAGTTATACCTATTTTGATCGAGGATATTGTAAATTTTTATAAAAAAGTAGATGCAGTTCTTTAATAAAGAAAATAAATTATATCCACCAATCGAACCTTATGATTCTGGCTATATAAAACAAGGAATCCATGAAATTTATTATGAACAATGCGGGAATCCCAAAGGTAAACCTGCAGTATTCCTTCATGGTGGGCCTGGTGGAGGTGCTGGAAGTTTTTCTAGAAGATTTTTTAATCCTAAGAAATATCGCATAGTTCTTTTCGATCAGAGAGGATGTGGAAAAAGTAAACCCCACACATGTCTTGAAAGTAATACTACTTGGCATTTAGTTGAAGACATTGAGTCAATAAGAAAAAAATTAAGCATAGATAAGTGGCTTGTTTTTGGTGGTTCTTGGGGTAGTACTCTCGCTTTGGCCTATGCGCAGAGTCATCCTCAAAACGTAACAGAGCTAGTTTTAAGGGGTATCTTTATGTTGAGACATAAAGAAATCCAATGGTTCTATCAATATGGAGCAAGCGAACTTTATCCTGAAGCATGGCAGGGATTTTTGAACGAAATTCCAAAAGAAAAGAGAAACGATTTGGTAGAAGCCTATAGGGAAATCTTTAATGGAGATGATGAAGAAAAAAAATTATCAGCAGCAAAAGCCTGGTCTAAATGGGAGGCATCTACTAGTTTTATTAATCATAATCCCGAAGCTGTAAGAGATTCTGTGGACAGCAAATTTGCATTAGCTTTTGCTCTTATTGAAAACCATTACTTTGTGAATAATGGTTTCTTGGAAAATGAAAATCAACTTCTCGATAATATCGATAAAATCAGAGATATCCCTGCTGTAATAATTCAAGGAAGATACGATGTTGTATGCCCTCCTACGACTGCTTATGAGCTACATTCGAGATGGCCAGAATCTGAACTAAAAATAGCTCCTTTTTCAGGTCATTCTGCATTCGAAAAGGAAATAACACACCTACTAATAGAAACCACAAATAGATTTTCCAAAACCTAATAATCAAAAATGATAAAAATTTTAAAATTCCCAATTCTGATGGCTTTAATTTTATGTAGCCCACTCTTTTATGCTGAGGGTAATCACAAGATATTCAATCTAGGAGATTTTGACCTAGAGAGTGGAATCACATTACCAAATGCTAAATTATCTTATGTAACTCATGGAAAATTAAATAAGGAAAAGGATAATTTAATAGTTGTTCCTTCTGCATACCTTGGTGATCATCATGGATTTGATTTTTTAATTGAACCTGGCAAAGCTCTGGATCCAGAAAAATATTTCATAGTTGCTACAGATATGTTTCAAAATGGTTTGTCTAGCTCACCAAGCAATACCCTGCCTCCATTTGATGGGCCGAATTTCCCTTTAATTTCAATAAGAGACAATGTGAAGGCAGGATATAAATTGGTTACTGAAATTTTTAAAGTTAAAAAGATAAAAGGTGTTGTAGGATTCTCTATGGGAGCTCAACAGGCCTTTCAGTGGGCTGTAAGTTATCCAGATTTTGTTGAGAAAATAGTGGGTATAGCAGGCTCAGCGGTAGAGTATCCGCATGGTATAGTAAGACTGGAAGGTTTTATATCTGCAATAAAAGCAGATGCCTCTTTTGCAAATGGTCAGTACATATCCCCACCTGAGGTAGGACTCAGAGCAGGAGGAGCGCACTGGGCCAGTTGGGGCTGGTCTCAAGAATGGTATCGACTAGGCCTCTACGAAGAAATGGGCTTGAAAGATACTGATGAAGTTATAAATTGGTTTGAAGAATTTGTATTATCTTGGGATGCCAATAATCTAATAGCTCTAGCTAGAACTTGGCAAAATAATAATATTGGTAATACACCAGGATTTAATGGAAATTATTCAGAAGCATTAGGATCAATAAAAGCTGATGTCTTATATATGCCGAGCGAAACGGATATGTACTTTCATATTGATGCCTTAACCAGAGAGGCTAATATGATTCCTGGAGTAAAACTTAGAGTAATACCTTCGCTTTGGGGTCACATAGCTGGAGCAGGCTTTACAAGCGAAGATATAGAATTCATGAATAATGAAATAATAGAGTTTTATAAATAATTTCTATTTTTTATCCTGAATTACATATAAGTTCTTTTTGGTTTAAACTTTATCTATGGGGAATATAAAGCACGTAACAACCATCACTCCGGTTGAAGAAATATTAAATATCTTAGATGAGGATGCGGGTGTTATTATTGATGACTTTCTTGAATCAGCAGACTTAGCTCAAATTAAAAAAGATCTTCGACCCTTCCTGACTGTTACTAACAATGGTCAAGATGAATTCACTGGTTTCGAGACTAAAAGAGTTGGTGCTCTATTGGCCAGATCAGAAACATGTCAAAATTTAGCGCTGGATCCTTTAATTAATAAACTAGCAGACGGATTTTTGGGACCTCACTGCGAAAATTATCAACTGCATTTCTCTTCTGCTATCCAAATTGGACCGGGAGAATCAAGTCAAATTCTTCACAGAGATCGAGGAGTTTGGGGAGGATATATTCCAAGAAAAATCGAAACACAATTCAGTACCGTCTGGGCAATTAATGATTTCACTAAAGAAAATGGAGCAACACAAGTAGTCCCTGGATCGCATAAATGGGATAAAAATAGACAACCACAAATTGAAGAAATTGCTTATGCAGAAATGAAAGCAGGATCTGTATTTATTTATACTGGATCGGTATTACATGGTGGTGGAACTAACACAACTGAGGAAACTAGATTAGGAATTTTCTTGCACTATGCACCTAGCTGGTTGAGGCAACAAGAGAATCAATATCTCTCATATCCTCCGGAAGTCGCTAAAAAATTTACTCCTGAACTTCGTTCTTTGATTGGCTACTCTAAGGGGGGGTATGTTCTTGGATTCTTTACCGATCCAAATGACAAAGAAGGTAGATTGGAGTCAGTATCTCCTGAAAAGTTATTTGGTGACTCAAAAGATAAATATGCAACTTTAGCCACACCTGAAAAGCTAGTAAAAGAATCTTCAAGAAAATAAGCTAAAGGATTAGTGGATAACAGAACCCAAGAGTTTCTTACAAAACCTATCGTGCCATTGCTGATAAGAATGTCAGCTCCAAATACCATAGCTTTTTTTATCCAGTCAATAGTTGTACTAACTGAAGTCTGGTTTATTAGTAAGTTGGGAACAAAGTCACTTGCTGCAGTAGCGCTTGCTTTTCCATTATTGATGCTAACACAAACTATGTCCGGTGGCGCACTTGGAGGAGCTATCAGCTCAGCTATAGCTCGAAGCATGGGGGCTAATGATATAGATCGCGCAGAAAAATTAATCTGGCATTCAATAGTTATCTCGATTTCTGGAGCATTTACCTTTTTAATTTTATTTTTATTATTTGGGAAAGGTCTTCTTTATTTACTGGGAGGAAGAGGAGAAATTCTTGAAGAATCCTATTTGTATTGCTCAGTTCTCTTCTTCGGAGGAATACTTATATGGTTATCAGGAAGTTTAAGTGCTGTCTTAAGAGGGATGGGAAATATGCGCTTTCCTGCAACACTCATGATCATTGCTTCTCTTCTACAAGTACTTCTCTCTGGAGGATTTATTTTGGGGTGGTATGGATTTCCTAAACTAGGAGTCGCTGGTGCCGCTGTCGCAGCCTTGATCAGTAGTATGATTATGGTATCGATAATAATCATGAAGCTCTTATCTACCTCAGTTCCGGCGATGCTGAAACGAGAAAAATTAATTTTGAGCAAACCGCTATTCTCTAATATCTTTGAGGTAGCTATTCCAGCATCAGCCTCTCCACTTCTAACTGTAGGCACAATATTAGTGTTGACCGGTTTAGTTGGAACCTTCGGAACAGAAGCTCTTGCAGGATACGGCATTGGTTCGAGGGTAGAATTTCTTATGATTCCTCTTATTTTTGGGATTGGCACGGCCATGACATCTATTGTGGGTGCGAATATAGGCGCTAGTAACATAGTGAGAGCAGAGAGAGTTGGTATCTATGGTGGATCAATGGCGGGTTTAGTTTCAGTGCTTATAGGCTTTTCTTTGGCCTTATTTCCTGACTTGTGGATCCATTATTTTACTGATGACCCAAAAGCTTACGAAGTCACAAAAAAGTATATTCAAATTGTCGGCCCTTTTTATGCCTTTCAAGGGATAGGTCTTTCTCTATATTTTGCTTCTCAAGGCGCTAACGCAATGTTTTGGCCAACAGTGGCGACGATTGCAAGATTTTTGATAGCAGGCTTAGGGGGAAGTATTTCAATTTATATCTTAGGATTTGGTATAGAGTCGATTTTCTTATCCTCTTCGATAGCAATGATTATTTTCGGCACTATGATTTTTGTCTCACTAAAAAGAGGAGCCTGGAGAAAGCATGGCCCTAAATATTCTTAACTTCGCCAGATTTGAGCATGGCTCTATTTTTTGGTTGATAGGTCACGATATATGCCCTCCTCTCTTGATTAGATTGATTTGGCTTCGAGCCGTGAACTATATGTTGATTAAAAAAGATTAGAGATCCTGCTGAGGCTATTAAATCAACTGCATCATCGATATCGAATGTATCTTGGTCCGTAAAAAACCCTCCTAATTGAGAATTATCAAATGTTCCAGGTAAACAACCTTCCTTATGACTACCTTTAATAACACTGAAACATCCATTTGATTCATCAGCATCATCTAAACAGATATAAACATTAGGCAAAGTATCGACATCCTCACTATCATGAATCCAGTATGGTGAATCTTGATGCCAGCCAAACCCTGACCCAATTTTTGGTCTCTTAAGGTTCAGCTTATCCGTCCATAAACTAACTTCATCTAGAGACAAGATAGATCTTATTGGATCAGTTAATTTTCTATCTGCAATAATCTTTTCAAGATCTGAATTGAGAGAATGAGCTGGTTCGATAACTTTTAAGAACTCTTGATGAGGCTCTGGTTCAAATTGAAGAGTCAAGTAATCAATATCAACAAATCTCTTTGCATCTAAGAAATACTCTTTGCCTTCTCCGACTATTGAGTGAGCTTTTGAAACAGTAGTCTCAAAGAAATCCCTGAAAATATCTATTTCAATTGAAGAAAACTGATTTTCTCTAAGGATATAACCATCTTTCTTATATTGAAGTTTCTCTTGATCTGATAGGAAATACGACACCTCTTTTCAAATCAACGAAATAGCCATCATTACTAGACAAACAATAGAGACCCCCCAAACGAGTGTTCTGAGATACAAAATACCAAACATATAAGTGAAGTAATAAAGCACCCTTGAGCCTAACCAAAACATCGCTAGATTATAATTATCAATTTCCAAAACTATAGACAGAATGGCTAGTGCTAAAAATGCAGGTAGACTCTCTAAGATATTAGACCCTGCTCTTCTGGTTCGACCAACAACTGGGGCCTCTTCAACAGACCCTTCTCTATTTGAGATGAGAAAATCTAAGTTTTTGCTATTCAGTACTGCTGGAGTTAAAAGTTGAATTAAGGTAAGTAATAAAGAGAGAATAATTAATGTGATCATTGCAAATTTCCTGTGTTAATCTCCTGGAGAGATTAAACTAGATTCAGTTGATTTCAAAACATAATTTAGAGGTTACATGAGATTTCTGAGAAGAATTTTCACCATCAAAGAAGTGCCGTCTGTGAGTTGGAGTTCTGACTTTCCACTCAATACTAAGCCGAGATCTTATACAGTCATTATGTTGATTACTGGACTATTTTTCTTTGGTTTGGGTGAGGCAATTATCATAGGAAGCGGATCTGGCGTAAGTCCTTGGACTGTTTTGGCACAAGGAATTTCGATAAAGACTGATCTTTCTGTGGGTACAACAACTTTCCTAATAAGTATTGCAATCCTTATTTTCTGGATACCGCTTAAGCAAGTCCCTGGAATTGGAACGATTCTTAATACAATTATTATTGCCTCTACCATAGACTTAACTTTGCCTTATTTACCTCAACCGAATGATACTTACTTTAAGCTATTACAAGCATGCATAGGGATATTTGTTGTAGGTTTGGGAAGTGGAATTTACTTGATCAGTAATCTTGGACCCGGACCAAGAGATGGCTTGATGATAGGTCTACAAAAGCAGACTAGTACTTCAATACCACTAATAAGAACCATTTTAGAATTATCAGCGGTAATTTCGGGATGGCTACTTGGCGGAGTAGTAGGTATTGGAACGGTTCTATTTGTTTTTGGTATTGGCCCTTGCGTAGGGATAGGACTCACACTTGTAGAAAAGATTTCAAAGAAAGCTTAAATTAAAGACTTGAAAAGAATGTTATTGTTCCTTCTAATGGTCTAATAACTTTTAGAGATAAACATGAAAAGAACTGTAACCATACCTGCTACATTTATAAGTATTGCCCTAGGAGTCCTTATTGCTCTAGCGGGCAGTCAAGGGTCAGAACTCTACAACGGAGTGGCACTATTTGCCTTATGTGCAAGTGTTAGCTATTTGCTGCACTGGATAATATTTATACCCTCTTATATTTATCAAACAGAACATTATTTTGATCTTACAGGTTCTATTTCTTATCTTAGCGCTATAGGTTTGGGTTTTTATCTCAATCCGTCTATGGACCCTCGGGACTTACTCATTGGTGTTTTGATAGTGATTTGGGCTGTAAGACTTGGGACATTTCTTTTCTCAAGAGTTAAACAAGATGGGAAAGATGGAAGATTCACAATCATGAAAACTCAATTCCATTGGTACATCATGACTTGGACTTTGGGAGGTCTATGGGTCTTTCTAACAATGGCAGCAGGATTAGCTGCAATTACATCTAATGTAAATATTCCTCTTGGAGTGATGGCTTATCTGGGATTAGCCTTATGGATTCTAGGCTTTTCGATTGAGGTTATTGCTGACAAGCAAAAAAGAGATTTCAAGAAACAACAAAATAAAGAAAAAGAATATATTACTTCTGGTCTTTGGGCCTGGTCTAGACATCCCAACTATTTTGGAGAAATCACCTTATGGGCTGGACTGACTTTAATAGCCCTTCCAGTATTAAGCGGGTGGCAGTTAGTCACCCTCATCTCTCCAATTTTTGTCTATGTTCTCTTAACAAGAATAAGCGGCATTCCAATGCTTGAAAATAGAGGAATGAAAAAATGGGGCTCTGATCCAGAATATATCGACTATTTGGAAAGAACGCCTTCATTGCTTCTAAAAAAACCTAATAAATAGTTTATTTCTCACATTGAAGCCCACCGATCTTTATTCCAGCTTGATTGCAGATGGGCAACTAAGCTTTGATAAAGAGCAAAAGTCTCTCTTAAACAAGTTAGATAAATTAAATGGAGCACTAATAAAGCGCTCTAAGTCTTGGTTTAGACGTAAAAGTATAAAAGGGCTATACATCAGAGGAGAAGTCGGAAGAGGTAAAACTCAAATGATGGATATCTTCTTTGAAACTTTAGATTTAAAGAAGAAGAAAAGAATTCATTTCCATAGATTTATGAAATTACTGCATGAAGATCTAGATGAGCTTTCAGGACAAAAAGATCCGCTTAAGATTGCGGCTGACAATATATCTAAAGAAACTGAAGTGTTATGTTTTGATGAGTTTTATGTTGAGGATATAGGTGATGCAATGCTTCTTGGTAGATTCATTAATGAGCTATTTGAAAAAAAAGTAACTTTAGTTACTACTTCTAATACTCATCCCGATAATCTTTATAAAGATGGTCTTCACAGAAGTAGATTCCTACCTGCAATTGAATCAATTAAAGAAAATTGTGAGATTTACGAATTGGACTCTGAGCAAGATTATCGTCTTAGAACTCTAGAACAACTAGAAATATTTATTATTGGGAAGAAAGAGAAAAGCACAAGTGAGCTTGAATCAAATTTTTCAGAACTTACAAATAATGACTATCTTGAAGGAGAAAATATTGAAGTTCTTGGAAGAAAGATTAAGACAATAAAGCTCTCACAGGGTTCCGTTTGGATATCTTTCAGCGAGATTTGCGAAGGTCCAAGAAGTGCGAAGGATTACATTGAAATTTGTAGTGAATTTCACACTCTCTTTGTATCTGACGTTCCAATCTTTCAATCATCTAATGATGATTCAGCACGAAGGTTTATCGCTTTAGTTGACGAATGTTACGAGAGAAATGTAAACCTAATCCTTTCTATGGAGACGGGATTAAATGAAATGTATGCAGGAGAAAGGTTATCTGAACCTTTTAAGCGAACTATTAGTCGACTTGAAGAAATGAGGTCAAGAGAATATCTCTCGAGACCTCACATCATATAACTAGACTGACTGAAGCATTTTTATTTCTGGCGCCCCTGCCATGAAAGCACCCATTTTTGCACCAAGCTCTCTGAAATAATCAGTTTTCCCGTGAGCATCTTGTGCTTCTTGATCTTTATATCTTTCAAGAAAAACATAAGTTGTGTCATCTTCTTTATATAAATCGTAATAGACCACACCATCTTCATTTGCATTCACTTTCTCAACCAATTGAGATGCTACGGCTTCGAAATCTGCTCCAGAACCATCTTTAATTTTTAAAGTAGCAACTACTCCTATCATTTTTTTCTCCCTTATTTTTAAATTAGATGTAGACTTTAGATAGTTTCAAACAAATAATCGAGAACTTTTTTTAGCATGGAAAACTTACTTATTATTGGAGCCGGACAATCCGCTATCCAATGCATTTCGACTTTAAAGAAAGAAGGTTACTCTGGATCAATTACTTTAGTTGGAGAAGAGGAACACCTTCCATATCAAAGACCGCCTTTGTCGAAAGGGTTTCTAGAAGATAGTGTCGGCAAAGAAAGATTATATTTTAAGAAACTTGAATTTTTTACAGAAAATAAAGTTCAACTCTATCTTGGGTTGTCTGCTAAAAAATTGGAAATTGATAATCAAAAAGTTTACCTTTCAGACAATTCAGAGCTTGAATTTGATAAATTAGTTTTTGCTACTGGTAGTAGAGTTAGATGTTTAGATTTTCCGGGTAGTGAGCATAAATCAATATTCTATTTGAGAGATCTAGATGATGCCGAGGCAATAAAAAAAGATTTAGAAACCAGTGACAATATAGTCATTATTGGTGCTGGTTATATCGGACTTGAGGCAGCGGCAATCGCGGCAAAAAAAAATAAAATGGTCACTATTATTGAAATGGCTGATCGAGTGATGAATCGAACAGTTGATCCTCAAATATCTGAATATTATTTGAATCTGCATCAAAGCTATGGAGTTAAATTCCATTTCAATACGAGCTTAGAAACTATTAATAAAGTATCTGATTCATTGGAGGTGGTTTGCTCCGATGGTGCTGAAGTGAAGGCAGATTTGGTTCTTATTGGTGCTGGCGTCGTCCCTAATATAGAACTTGCAGAAGAAGCTGGTATCTACTGTGACAATGGAATAGTTGTAGATGAGTTTGGCCAAACTAACTTTAAAAATATTTATGCATGTGGAGATTGTACAAATCATCCTAATAAAATTCTAAATAAAAATCTTAGATTAGAATCAGTTCATAATGCTATGGAACAAGCAAAAACTGTAGCCTCCTCCATTATGAATAATCAGATGGAATATAGTCAGGTACCATGGTTTTGGTCAGATCAATATGATCACAAACTTCAGATTGTTGGACTTTCTGGTGATCATGACTTGGTTACGATGAGAGGTACTACTAATGATGCCAAATTCATGCTTTTTTATACTAAAGATGAGGAATTAATAGCTGTTGACGCAATAAATAACCCAAAAGAGTTCTTAATTAGTAGAAAGCTAGTAGCAAATAAAGTTAAAATAAAACCTAACGTGATTTCCGATCTAAATACAAACTTAAAAGATTTAATTTGATGAAAAAAACTATCGAGACAGAATACGCACTTGGACAAGTTGTTAAGCATAAATACCTCGACTTTAGAGGAGTGATTTATGATGTCGATCCTGAATTCAATAATACTGAAGAATGGTATCAATCAATTCCAGTTGCCATAAGACCTAAAAAAGATCAGCCTTTTTATCACGTATTCGCTGAGAATGATCAAGTATTTTATTCTGCATATGTTTCTCAGCAGAATCTATTAGTTGATGACAGTCATATTCCTGTTGAACATCCCGATGTACCAATTTTCTTTGGGGGATTTGATGGAGAGTCTTACGAGATACTGGAAAATAGTAAAAACTAAACTTTTACTGAGCCTGTTCATAGGCTAAACCTATACAACATAAGAAAACATCCATAGCAGTATCTAGTTCATCCAAAGAACAGGCTGTAGGAGCTATTCTGATAAATTTGTCTTCTTCATCTAAGCCATAAGGATGAGTGGCTCCAGCTGGAGTAAGTTTCAACCCAAGCTCGGAAGCCAAGTTAATAATTTTTTTTGCTAAGCCTTTGTCGGCTTCAAAAAGCAGAAAATAGCCACCTTTGGGTCTAGTCCATTTACCATAATTTTGTGACTCTAATTTAGTGATAACGAGATCAAACTTAGGCTTGATTATGTCAGCATGTCTTTTCATATGATCCTTTAAATCAATCTGACTAAAAAATCTTATATGTCTCGCTTGATTTAATTTATCGGGACCTATCATTAAGGAAGAATAGAATGGTAGAAACTTATTTTGATTATTAAGCGACATAGCAATGAATGCTATACCGGCACCAGCAAAAGTTATCTTAGAACTAGAGCCAAACTGGACAACCACATCTTCACAACCTTTATTTTTTGCCATATCAAATATGTCATCAAAAGATGAGTCATCGTAAAGATCATGAACAGCGTAGGCATTATCCCAGAATATCAATGTTTTATTTTTTGTTTTGCCAAAGACTTCAAGTAAACCATCTATAGTCTGATGACTATAAATTTCTCCAGTTGGATTTGAATATTTTGGTACACACCAGATCCCTCTAATAGAGTCATCTGAATCAATTAATCTTTTGACTTCCTCTAAATCAGGTCCACTGCCTGTCAAAGGAACTGGAATCATATTAATACCGAATTTTTCGCACAAATTGAAATGTCTATCATAACCAGGGACGGGACATAATACTGATACACGTTTCTTACTATTCCAAGGTCCTTCTCCAATCCCTTCTACAAATAGAAAAGACAGAAATTGGGACATTAAGGACAAGCTACTATTACCTCCAGCCCATACATATTCTTTGGAACATCCTAAAATCTCTGCTCCTAACTCACGACAAGAATCCAAGCCTTTAATTTCACCATAATTTCTTATATCGACACCATCATACAAAAAGTCATTTTCAGAAGAATTTATCAATTCATTTGATAAATCAAGCTGATCTGACGATGGTTTGCCTCGAGTAAGATCTAAAGAAAGTTCTTTAGATTTGAGCTCTTCAAACTTTGAATAATAGTCCATTTATTTGAGTTGGATATAAAAAAAGTGATTTTAACATTGGCTTCAATCTATAGATATATAAAAGACTTATGATCAAATTTCATACAATCACTTTTCAAGCTGATAATAATTGACTGTCAAGAATCCGTTAACAAGCTTATCCACATTAATGGTGGATAAAGATCAGATTCCCTGAGACTTATTTTAGAGGAAATAGTACAATCTCCATTTAACAAAGACCTTTGAATAAGAAAACTTCTCTATATCAAAACCACCTGGAAGCCAAGGCTAAAATGGTAGACTTCCATGGCTGGGACATGCCAATAAATTACGGCTCTCAAATCGAAGAGCACCACGCAGTGAGACAAGGTTGTGGTATTTTTGATGTATCTCACATGACAATTCTTGACTTCGAAGGCAGCGAATCCGAACTTTTTATCAGAAAACTGATTGCTAATGACGTAAGAAAACTTTCAGAGAATTATTCTGGTCTTTATTCTGCTATGTTAAACGATAAAGGCTATGTTATAGACGACCTAATAGCTTATCGCATGGACAAGGGGTTTAGACTAGTTGTTAACTGTGCAACTAGAGGTGAGGACTTAAAATGGATATCGGCGAGAGCTAAAGAATATGATGTAAATATGCTAGAAAGAGAGGATCTGTCAATGGTCGCTATTCAAGGTCCACAATCTCCAAATGTACTAAAGAACTTTCCTGCACCAATAGATTTTCTTAAAGAGAAAAAGAGACAGCAAGGAATTTTTCAAGATGATATCTTTGCAGCAAAAACTGGTTACACTGGGGAATTAGGCTTTGAAGTAATACTGCCTAATGAAAAAGCCATAGATCTATGGAATATAGCCATCAGTGAAGGAGCAAAACCGATCGGTCTTGCAGCTAGAGATACACTTAGACTTGAGGCTGGAATGAATTTGTATGGTTTTGAGATGGATGAGACTATTTCGCCCTTTGAATGTAATATGGGTTGGACAGTTTGTTGGCAAGATGACCAAAGAGATTTTTTTGGTAAAGAAAGCTTAATAAAACAAAAAGAATCAAATGATCTTAAAGAACTTGTTGGTATAATTACAGACGAAAAGGCGATACTAAGGCAAGGACAGAAAATACACCTTGAGGAAGAGAATCATGCACGCGGAGTTGTCACCAGCGGAACCTACTCACCTAGCCTAAAGAAGCCTATTGCATTAGCTAGATTACCAAAAAGTGAAAGTACTTCTTGTTTTGCTGAAATTAGAGGTAAAAGGGTAAAGGCTAAAATAGGTTCGCCAAAATTTATTAAAGAAGGAAAACTTATTTTCAAGGAAAAAGTATGAGTTCAGATAATGAAGTAAGATATTTATCAAGTCATGAATGGGGCAGAATAGATGAAGACGGAATTCTTACTGTAGGCATCAGCGAACATGCACAAGATCTTCTTGGAGATATAGTATTTGTTGAGTTGCCAGATGTTGGAGATATGTTAGAAGCTGAGGGAGAGTCAGCAATAGTGGAATCTGTTAAAGCAGCCTCTGATGTGTATTCACCGCTTACTGGTGAAGTTGTTGAGATCAATGAAAAGCTACTTGATGAACCGGAAATAATAAATAATTCTCCATTAGAAGATGGATGGTTTTTCAAAATTAAAATTGATGATGATCTTCAATTTGCTGACTTACTAACACAAGAAGAATATAACGATACTTGCGAAGACTAAAATATTGGAAAATTTAAATAAAATAAATCTCTTTTCAAAACGCCACCTAGGTTCTGATGAGACCGATATTAATCATATGCTTCAGGAGGTTGGATACGACTCTATGAGCTCTTTTATTGACTCAGTAGTTCCTGGATCAATCCTCAAAAGAAATGCTGTTCAAATAGGTGAAGAAAAGACTGAAGAGGAAGTTCTGGAAGAGTTGAGAGCAATAGCTTCTAAGAATAAGGTATTCAAAAGTTTTATTGGTCAAGGTCATTATAATAATTTCACACCATCTGTAATCCTTAGAAATGTTTTTGAAAATCCTGGGTGGTACACCTCGTATACACCCTATCAACCAGAAATATCTCAAGGAAGATTAGAAGCTTTAATTAACTTTCAAACAATGGTTAGTGATCTTACCGCCATGGAATTATCTAATGCTTCTTTACTTGATGAAGCAACTGCAGCAGCAGAAGCGATGACATTAGCGAAGCGTTCATCTAAATCAAAATCTGACTCTTTTTTCGTAGATGAGAATAGTTTTGAGAATACAATAAATGTTCTCAAAACTCGAGCCGAGCCTTTAGGTATAAAGCTTATATTTGGGAACCCTATTGATCTTTCAAGCTATGAGGTCTTTGGTGCCTTCCTTCAGTACCCAGGTTCAAACGGAAAAATTGCTGATATGAGCCAACATATTAAATCATGTCATGACCAATCTGCTTTAGCCGTTATAGGTTCTGATCTTTTGGCACTAACAATTCTGAAACCTCCTGGGGAAATGGGGGCAGATATTGTCATTGGGTCCTCACAGAGATTTGGCGTACCTTTAGGATGCGGAGGACCGCATGCAGCTTTTATGGCAGTTAGCGATAAATTGAAAAGATCCATGCCAGGCAGAATAGTTGGAGCATCAGTAGATTCCAATGGAGATGTTGCCTACAGATTAGCTCTCCAAACTAGAGAACAACATATAAGACGAGAAAAGGCTACAAGTAACATCTGTACTGCTCAGGCATTATTGGCCATTATGGCAAGTTTTTATTCGATCTATCATGGCAAAGAAGGACTGATTGAGATAGCAAATAAAGTTAATCACCTTACTTCTTTGTTAAAAAAGAATCTCGAAGTGAAGGGTATAGACTGTCTTGAAGATAACTTCTTCGATACCTTAATAATTAGATCTGGCCAACAAACAAAAGAGATACATAAGCGCTCCTTAAACAAGAATATAAATCTTAGAAAAATAGATGGAGAACATATAGGCATCTCATTAGATGAGACCTCTTCTATGAAGGATATAGAAGATGTCATAGAAATATTCACAAATCAAAAAATAGATTTAGATTTAAATTTTGAATCTTCAATCCCAGAGAATCTAAAAAGAACTTCCTCCTTCTTAGATCATGAGGTTTTTAAAAAGTATAGGACAGAAACAGAACTTGTAAGATACATTAGAAAATTAAGCGACAAAGATATAGCACTCGATCGAGCTATGATTCCTCTTGGCTCTTGTACTATGAAACTAAATGCTACTTCTGAAATGATTCCAGTAAGCTGGCCAGAGTTTTCAAAAATTCATCCATTCGCTCCTAAAGATCAACTCCAAGGGTATGCAGAGTTAATAAAGGATATGGAAAAGATGCTTGTTGACCTAACTGGATATTCAAAAATTTCTTTGCAACCTAATGCGGGATCACAAGGAGAGTATGCCGGTCTTTTAGCGATAGATGCATTTCATAAAAAAAATAATGAATCTCATAGAAATATTTGCTTAATACCTAAGTCTGCACATGGTACTAACCCTGCATCAGCTCAAATGGTAGGCCTTGAAGTCATACCGGTTGAGTGCGATGAAGAAGGAAATATAGATATTGATGATTTAAAACAAAAAGCAGAGATTCATGAGAAAAATCTTTCTTCTCTTATGATAACTTATCCTTCAACACATGGCGTTTTTGAAACAAATGTTAGCGAGGTTTGTGATGTCATTCATTCAAAAGGTGCCTTTGTCTACATTGATGGAGCAAACTTTAATGCAATGGTTGGAATTTGCTATCCGGGATCATTTGGTGGAGATGTTTCTCACCTGAACCTACATAAAACCTTTTGCATTCCACATGGAGGCGGTGGCCCAGGTATTGGACCAATTGGTGTTGTCGAAAAACTTAGTGATTTTGTCCCTTCACATCATGATCAAAATAATCCAGCTGTAGGACCGGTCTCTGGTACAGATTGGGGAAGCGCAAGTATACTGCCAATAAGTTGGATGTATATGAAGATGATGGGTTCCGAGGGATTGACTCAAGCAACTCAACTGGCAATTCTAAACACAAATTACATAGCTAATAGGCTAAAAGATCATTACAAAATCTTATACAAAGGTTGTAATGATTTAGTAGCTCATGAATGTATTATTGATGTTCGTCCATTAAAGGAAACAGCAGAAGTTGAAGTAGAGGATATTGCTAAAAGATTGATTGATTATGGATTCCATGCACCAACAATGTCCTGGCCTGTAGCAGGCACTTTAATGATTGAACCAACAGAAAGTGAATCTCTGAGTGAAATAGATAGATTCTGTGATGCAATGATTTCAATTAGAAATGAGATAAAAGATATAGAGGACGGAAAAGTTTCTAAACAAGATAATCTATTAAAAAATTCTCCTCATTGTGCAAAAACACTTATACAAGAAGAATGGGGCCATCCCTATACAAGAGCTGAAGCTGCCTTACCTGTGAAAGGTTTACATGGAAATAAATACTGGCCACCTATAGGGAGAGTTGATAATGTTTATGGAGATAGAAATTTGATATGTAGTTGCCCTTCTATGGAAGACTATGAGTAGCATTTCTTCTGCCTTCAACCATCCACTTTCTTTCCTCTGCAATTTTACGTAATTTCTTATCAGGGCTTATAGCCGAGGGTATGTCTGAAAATTCAAGCAATGGTAAATCGTGAATTGAATCGGAATAAGCAAATATCTTCTCAAAATAGTTAGACTTCATCCAAATCTTGATTCTTCTAACTTTCTCCTCAGAAAAGTTAGGATTTCCTTCAACCTTACCTGTAAAAACATTATTTTTATACTCAGGATCCGTACCAAAACAAGTTTCAATACCCATTTTTTGACCGATAACTTTAACAAGAAAGGTTAAAGAGCCAGATGTAAGGATTTTTGTATCGTCCCGGTGTTTTAATAATAATTCTTCAGTTAACTCATCAGAAAGCCTTTTTGTGACATCGGAAGTAAATATATCGATTTTATCCTCTAATTCTTTAAGACTTTTTCCTACTAAAGGGCTGAGTAAGAACTCTGAATACTCGTCCACATTTAAATCACCCTGCCTGTAACTTTTTCCAAAACTCTCCATTTTATTGAAAAATTGAGGATCTTGGATCAGTCCAGCCTTATCCATATATTTCACCCACTCACCTTCTGTGTCTCCATCAAAAAGAGTGTCATCTAAATCAAATAAGGCTAAATTTTTTTTTTTCATTATTATAAGCAGAATAAAACTGAAGTATGGAAGCGACATTATACAGACCTAATGCTGGCATTATTATTTTTAATAAAGAGGGTCAGTTACTATGGTGTAAAAGAAAGACTGGTGATGGATGGCAATTTCCTCAAGGAGGAATAGATGAAGGAGAGACTCCAAAAAATGCTATCTACAGAGAAGCTTATGAGGAAGTAGGACTTGGAAAAGATAAGATCAACATAATCAAAGAAAATGAAAGGTGGATAAAGTACGACGTCCCTAAAGAAAAAATACCTCGATATTTTTCTTTCAAAAACAGAAAATTTAAAGGGCAATCTCAGAAATGGTTTCTAGCTCAATTTCTTGGTCAAGATAACGATATTGACCTAACTGTCCATAATCAAATTGAATTTACAGAATGGATATGGGCGAGTTACTGGCATCCGGTATCGGCAGGTGTGGAATTTAAGAAAAATGTATACAGACAAGTGCTCACTGATTTCCTTCCCTTCTATAAAGATCATATGAGACCTTTTTAGTCTTTTACATTAAATGAAAAATCCACACGAGTCCCTTCTATACCCTCTTTCTGATAAGTGAGTTCTGAAATATTGATTAAACCTGATGGTTCAGATGTAAATACTGTAGTGCATCGAGTTCCATATATAGGTGATCTTATGAATCTAAAAGGAATTTCTTCTCCGTCCCTAACTTGCAATTCTTTTTTAGTTTTTTCATGAAGATTGCCATACTCTTTTCTCATAATATCAAGACCTTTATCTATTGCAAAACCCTCATGAAGAATTTGGTTAAAATCAATCTTAATTGACTCAATTTTTTTTGTTGGGGAGTTTAAGGTTAAATTTCCTAGGGCATGGACTCCTTCAGAAATAAAAAATATACCTTCTAGTCGATTGCACAAATAAAATAATCCACTTTTATCTCCAATAATTAAATTAAAGCCAGCATAATTCTCTTTGTTAGGTTCTAGTGCTTCAAGGTAAGACTTCGCAGACTGTTGAGACTCTAAAAATTCCGTTACAAGTGATCCCCGTGAATTTGAGTACTTGATATCAGTTTCCTCTTTAAGGTTTGTAATTGCACCAAACTTGCCTTCTTTACTAACACCAAGCCATGTTCCTCCAGCCTCTTCATCTCTTCCTGCAAGCACAATATTATTTGACCACCATTTCATTCCAGAAGTTGGTCTTTCATGATATTCATCACGGTTTGCGATTATCTTGTAAAAATAGGAATCTTTACCACTCCAATCTTTACTTTTTTCAACAGATAAGGCGATTAAGCACACAAATTAGAGAGTGTAATTACACTTGATGTTAAAATAGACATTTGGAAATTCTATTATACTTTTTACTCGGAACATTCTCTGGCATCTTGGCTGGTTTATTTGGTATTGGTGGAGGGATAATTATAATTCCAACTTTCTTCTATATATTTTCTTATCTGCAATTTGCTGACCAAATTCTATCACATATGGTTCTTGGCAGTTCGCTTGGAGTAATAGTCTTTAGCTCCTTATCTTCTACTTTCTCTCACAACTTTAGAAGAGCTGTAGATTGGGGTCTCATAAAATTAGTAGCGCCAAGTATAGTAATTGGATCAGCACTTGGAGGAATTACAGCTGGTGCCTTAGATAGCGATACTCTTCAGGGATTGGTTGCCTTATTTCTTGTGGTTGCATCCATTCAATTAATCTTTGAATTTCCTCCACCGCCCCAGAATCCAAGAACTAACTTAATTGGCCCAGTATTAGCTGGAGGAGGAATAGGATGGCTATCGGGAGTATTTGGAATCGGAGGGGGTATATTTTCAGTACCATATTTCTATCATAGAGGATTGCTTATGATGAAAGCCATAGGCACCTCAGCAGCTTGCGGCATACCTATTGCTTTAGCTGGATCTTTATCTTATATGATCATAGGATATGAAAATATAAATCTCCCTGAAAATAGCATTGGTTACGTATATTTACCTGCCACTATAATCGTTGGATTAGTTAGCTCACTAACCGCAAAATATGGTGTAAAAATAGCTCATAGAATGAAACAAAAGAAACTTAGGATTGGGTTTGCCTTTTTAGTTATGCTAATGGCATTGAACCTCTTGATGCGTTAAATGAAAGATAAAACTCAACAGTATTGGAAGGCGAATTTAAAAATTGTTTTTTCACTTCTACTAATCTGGTTTATTGCTTCCTTTGGATTTGGAATCATCTTCTCCGATACTCTAGATAAAATAAGATTAGGGGGATTTAAACTAGGGTTTTGGTTTGCTCAACAAGGTAGCATTTATATATTTGTAATAATCATATTTCTTTATGTATGGTTGATGAAGAGGCTTGATAAAAAACTTTCTGAAGAAGAAGAGATATGACTACTCAGCTTCTTACATATATTTTTGTAGGTGCTACCTTTGCCCTTTATATAGGAATTGCTTTATGGTCAAGAGCGAGATCGACAAATGATTTTTATGTAGCTGGTAAAGATGTCCATCCAGTGGCAAATGGAATGGCTACAGCGGCAGATTGGATGTCTGCAGCTTCCTTTCTTTCTATGGCTGGTTTGATTGCATTCCTTGGCAAAGATGGCTCCGTATATCTAATGGGCTGGACTGGAGGTTATGTTTTATTAGCTCTTCTTCTTGCGCCGTACTTAAGA